>JAUNRO010000267.1 GCA_030544185.1 Propionibacteriaceae bacterium
CGCCAGGTCGCGAGCAGGCCCGCCTCGCCGGCATAACGGGCCTGGTCGTCCGGCCTGCTCTCGGTCAGGCGGGCGAGGCTCTCCCACGCGGCGGCGGGCTCGGCGAGCGACTCGGCGCGGGCTGGGCCCACCCTCCGGAGCCGGTGGATGTCCGCGGCGATCGAGGCGGGCAGCTGGGCATACAACTGAGCGGCACGCGTGCACCGCGCGACGATCTCGTCGATGCGCGCGCCCGAGCCCGGATCGACCAGCGTGAGCTCCGCAATCGGTGCCAGCCCAGGCAGTGAGCGCCAGGCCCGGCGCAGGTCCTGCTGATCCGCGGCCAGCCCGGCGAGCGACTCCACCAGCGGCGGCAGGTCAGCGGGCAGGATCTCCTGGCCCGGATGCAGATGCTCCAGGACCGGGGCGCCCGCGCGCAGCAGCCGGCCCTTGCGGCCGATGAAGAACGACGCCTCCGCCTCCCGGAGCGCCTGGCGGACCGGGGTCAGATCCAGGTCGAGGACAGCCGCCTCGAGCCGCGACAGCACCGGGGCGGCGCGCCCCGCGAGCGCCCCGGTGCGCGCGCGCAGCTCGGTGATCGCATCCCGCCAACGAGGCGAGTCGAGATCGGCGAGATCATCGCCCAGCCCCGGTTCGAGCAGCAGCCACACGGCAGCGGCGAGGTCCGGCACCGTCGCGATGGCGGACGGCAGCGCATCCTCAGCGATCTCGGCCAGCGCCCGGTCCACCCGCTCGGCAGCGGCCACCACCTGATCCGCCGGTGCGCCGGCGGCGCCCGCGAAACCCCACTGGGCGGCGGCGTGTGGGCCGAGCTCGGCGAGTGGGCCCACCGCGTCCGCGACCGCCCGCCGCAGCTCCGCAGCTGCCACGGCCGCATCGGCGACCGCGGTCTCGGGGACCGGCAGGCTCGGGCCGTCGCCGAGGGCGAGCTGCTGGCTGTGGGCGTCCCACAGGGACAGCCCGGCCGGGTTGGCGTCGTGCAGCCGGTCGCGATAGCCGGCGAGGACAGCGGCCGCCGCGTGGACGTCCTGGGCCGCGACGCGATAGCCGTCGGCATCCGACTGCGGCTGTTGCGCCAGCGCCGCCTTCAGGCCCGCCTTCACGGTGGTGGGGCTGGCGTTGCGGTCGTGCAGATCGAGGGTGTAGGGCAGCAGGCCCACCTGCCCCAACCGCTTGCGCACCACGTCGAGGGCCGCACCCTTCTCAGCGACGAACAGCACCCGCCGGCCCTGCATCATCTGGTCGGCGAGGATGTTCGTGATCGTCTGGGACTTGCCCGTCCCGGGCGGCCCCTCCAGCACGAACGAGCGTCCCGCCCGGGCCAGCGCGATCGCCTGTGCCTGCGAGCCGTCGGCGGGGATCGGTGCGACCGCGACGACCTCATCCAGCGGGGGCACAGCGTCGGCGCTCAGCGCGGCCGGCGGGTCCGTCCACTCCGTGGCGGTGTCCTGACCCGCGGCGACCAGGTGGGCGACCAGCGGGGACGCACAGAACGTTGCCCAGTGTTCGTCGAGATCGCGCCACAGCAGATAGCCGGTGAACCCGCTGATCGACAGCCGCGCCTCGTCGACCACGCGGAAACCGAGCTGGCTCTCATCGAGCGCCACGCGCACCAGGCGCAGGACCTCCGCGACGTCGACCGCACCGTCGGCGGTCTCCGGCAGCTCGGCGAGCGCCGGGACCGTGAACCCGAACTCGTGGCGGAGCTTCTCCAGCAGGCTCCGGTTCACCGCGACCTCACCCGCGGTGTCCATCGCCAGGCGATAGGGCTGGGTCAGCCCCCGGATCTCGGCCGAGACCAGGACCAGCGGCGCCGACAGCTCCCGGTCACCCAGTCGCCAGTCGAGCCGGCCGAGGCTCAGCACCAGCGGGTTCGCACCGGTCTCGCGCCGCCCGGACTGGGCCCGGAACCGCAGCCGGTCCAGATCGGACTTGTGGGCCGGGCCATTGCGGTCGGTGAAGATCGTCGAGCGGACCTCCAGCAGGTCGCGCTGCACGTCACCCGGGATCGCGTGCGCGTCGCGGTCGATGCTCATCCGGACCGCCGAGTTGAGGTCCTCCACCGCGCGCAGCGCGAGGGCCCGCCCCGATTGCAGCATTCCGGCCACGGTGCCGAGCTCGCCCTGAGGGACGATGAGCCCGACCTGGGTCATCGCCTGATTCATGTTGAGCAGTTTGTTGCGCAAGCTGAGGTCGAGCAGCGCGTTCTGCCACCCCTGGATCCTGCGCGGCACAGCAGCCCGCTCCCCGCGGCCCGCGTCCCGCCCCGCCGCGTCCAGTCCTGCCTCGTCCACTGCCGAGCCCGGCAGTGCCCCACCGCCCGGAACCCGACCCGCGAACCCACCCGGCTCGCGCGCCGCCGGGGCATACTCCACGACCTCCACCACGCCGTCCGGGCGCAACCGCCGCGACGGCAGCGGATGGATGCGCAGCATCCGGGCCATCGCCACATCGACGACGCCCTGCAGCTCGTGGCCCGCCCTGGTGAACCAGTGGTCCTTCACGGCGTCGGTCGCGCGGGTGAACAGATCCTTGGGCGGACGCCGCTGCGCGGTGACCATCGTGGTCTCGATGACGCCCATCAGGTCGAGGTCGACGGCGTTGGCCGCCTGCGCCACCTCGGTCGTCGCGGCATTGGGCAGGCCGCGGTCGAACTCGCGCCAATAGCCCAGGAACGAATGCCCGCGGGCCAGCCACACCACCGTGGGAACACCGATCTGCTCCAGCACGGCCGCCAGCGTGAGCGTCGTGTCGAGACAGGTGCCGATGCGGCCGTCGAGGACGTCCCCGGGCGTGCGCACCTTCTGGCCATAGCCCCAGCTCGCCGGCGGCTCGGCATAGTGGATCTCCCGGTCACGCACGGCATCGAACACCGCCTCGACCAGCGAATCGATGCCGGCGGGCCGCAGGCCGGCGACGCTCAGCGAGCCCTGCCCGGTCCGCTTCGCCAGCCGGTCGGCGACCTCGGGCAGCAGGGCTGCGATCGCGGGATGGTTGGGCTGGACGAACGCAGCGAGCAGCTCCAGCGACAGCAGCGGGGCCCGCGGATCGAGGATCCAGTGCCGCGCGGCCAGGACGCGCAACGGCGTGAACGTTGTCGCCACCCGCTCGCCGTCCAGGTCGACCGCGACCGCCAGCTCCGCACCCGTCTCCTCCTCGACCGTGCTGATCGCGCCGGGTTCGAAGGCGATGTCGAGATCGTCCAGAACCCACGGATCGGCCGGATCGGGATCCGGATGCGTCCGCGACCACGGCCGGGTGAGGACGTCACCGAACTGGTCGGTGACACTGATCTCCACGCGCACCTCGCGCACCGCACCGGGCAACCCGCTCAACCCACTCAGGTCGATGATCACCCGCCGCACGAACGGCAGACCGACATGGGCCATCGCATGGTTCACCCACGGCGTCGCAACGACATCGACCCTCACTCCAGAAGCCACGTCTAAGGAGCGTAGAGGAGGCCGGGGACAAAATTGTCGTCGCTGCCCCGGCCGGCGGTCAGCGGCGGATCGTGACGGTGTGGCGCTGGCCGTCGTCGACCAGGGGTACGCGCAGGTCCTCCGGCCCGGACACCAGGGCGCCCGCGCGCGGGGTAGTCCCGCCGACGACACACTGGATGACCGACTGCCCGTCGAGGACAGCCCGCGCGGGCTCGCCCTCGGCGCGCTCGCCGGCGCGCCCGAACTCCAGCACATAGTCGGAGGAGCCGAACCGATAGTTCACCGTGACGCCCTCCCACTCCTGGGGGAAGCAGGGGCGCAGCACCAGCTGATCGCCCTCCCGGCGGATCCCGAGGATCGCCTCGAGCCCGGCGCGATAGAGCCAGCCGGACGAACCGGTGTACCACGTCCAGCCGCCCCGGCCCACGTGCGGGTCGACCGAATAGACATCGGCACACACGACATAGGGCTCGACCCGGTATTGCGCCGCCCGCTCCACATCGCGCGCGTGGTTCACCGGGTTGATCAGGCCGAACGTCCGCGCGGCGGCCGCCGGCTCGCCCATCGCGGCGTACGCGAAGATCGTCCAGATCGCGCCGTGGGTGTATTGCCCGCCGTTCTCGCGCACGCCCGGCGGATAGGCCCGGATATAGCCCGGGTCGGGATCCGAGACGTCGAACGGTGGCGTGAACAACCGCACCACGCCCTCCTGTGGCATGACGAGCTGCTTCTCGACCTCGCTCATCGCCCGCTGGCCGCGCTCGGGTCGGCAGGCCCCGGACAGCACGGCCCAGCTCTGGGCGATGCCGTCGATGCGGCACTCGGTCGAGCTCGCCGAGCCCAGCGGTGTGCCGTCATCGAAGTAGCCACGGCGATACCAACCGCCGTCCCAGCCACTGTCCTCCAGCGCCGCCAGCACGTGCCGCTGCTGCTCCCGGCAGCGGTCGGCGAACGCGACCTCCCCGCGCCCCTCGGCCAGCGGGATCACCTCGGACAGCGTCGTGTGCAGGAACCAGCCCAGCCACACGCTCTCGCCGTCCCCGCCGATGCCGACGCCTCGGTGCTCGCCTACAACGAGATGCTGGGCGC
>JAUNRO010000268.1 GCA_030544185.1 Propionibacteriaceae bacterium
CGACGCCCTCCATGAGCGAGGTGAAGGCGAACCACAGCCAGAAGAGATGGGCGAAGCCTCCGGCGCGGCGGAATGGCAGCCACAGCGCGAAGATGAGGCCGGTCACCAAGCTGAAGGCGACGGCCGAGAAGGAGGTGATGACCGTCTCGGTGTCGTCGAGCTCTCCCCCATGGGAGACTCCGAAGGGATAGAGGTCGGCGGGATGGCCGAGCGCGATGCCCGCGAGTAGGTGCACGACCTCGTGCAGGAAGATCATGACCATCGCCGCCAGCACCGCCGCGGTCACCGAGTTGAGCAGGATCGTGCGCGGCGACTCGAAGCCATCTCCATCAGTGTCCGGGTCTCGGGCGTCGTCGTCCGTGTGGAGCGTTCTCTCCATGCTTCACCCCTCGTGGCCCTCGTGTGGGCGTCCAGGTGCTACGCCTGAGAGCCTAACCGCCCGGCGGGTCGCGGGCGACACAGAAGGCCCCACTCCTGCCTGAATCAGCCCAAGAAGTTCAGCTCGGCCAAGTCGGTCCGCTGTCGCAACTCGCCCCGTCCCCGCAACGAGCCGCCCGGGAGCACCTGGCGGTCCGGCGTCGCCCCCCGGTCAGCGACGGCTTGCCCATCGCATGCGGAACCACGGCCCACCTGCGGCTAACGAAGTCCATGGTGGGGCGTCGGGCCCGTCCCCGTGCCTGCTTGGCTAGCGGGACGTGACCCTGTGATCTGTTCCAGTGCCGCGATGTGGCCGAAATAGGCAGCGCGTCCGGAACGGGTGAGCGAAAGGCTGAGCCTGGCGCGACCGCCGCGCGTGACCTGAGACTCTTGCAGGTAGCCTGCTGCGACGAGTTGAGACACGTGCTTGCTCAGCGCGGACTTGGATACCGCCAGCCGCGACTGGAGTTCCCCGAACTCCACCGAGGACGTCGCCGCGGCTATCGCACAGATCCGCAACCGGTGCGGGGCGTGGATCAGCTCGTCGAAGACCGGGTCAGCCACGGCCCGTCGACTTCCGGTAGCGGCGTCCCATCTCCAGGGTCACAACAGCAGCCATCGCGCCGGCGGCCAGCCACCACCACCGCACCCCCAAGCCGATCGCGAGGGTCGCGGGAACACCCACGCCCACGAAGAGGGCGAGCAGATAAGGGAACGCGCCCAGCCCGTCAGGGGCCACGAACCCATAGCCCGGCCGGAAGTACACAAAGCGCACACCCACGACGAGGATCGAGATGATGCCGAGTGTTGCGATCCCCGTCGACCATGGCACGGGGAACGCCTGGGCGGCGAAGATCGCGGCCAGGGCCACGGCCTGGGCGATGAAGAACCGCCAGGGCAGCGGCGGGTTCCTAGTCGCCTGCTCCTCCTGGTCCGCGGCGTCCAGCATGCGCCGCGCCTCGTCCGGCGAAGGGTGGTTGACCGACTTATCAGTTTCCATGCAGGAAACACTACCAGGCGAGTTTCCTAGGCGGCAACACCGGGTTCCCTCTCCCATCGCGGCCCTTGCGAAGGGTGCGCTCGAAGGCCAGTATCCAACTTCGTTCACTTGCCGACAAGGCAACTCAAATATATACTTGCCAATATGGAAAACGACATCACGGGGGATCGCGCCCACTCCAAACTCCCCCACCCGGACGAGGCCCGGAATGCGCTCGATGCGCTCACCGTCGACGGGGCGCGATTGGCCGACCGGGTGGCCACCCCGTGGTGGTATCACCCGGCCCTGGGTCTGATCGTTGCCGCATTCACGCTCGCGCCAGCGCTGGCCGGGTCGGCCTCGACCATCGTGGTGGCCTTCGGCATCATCCTGCTGCCTGTGCTCACGACCACCTACAGCCGCCGTTATGGCATCTCCATAGCTCAGCCCGTCGGCCCTCGAAGCAAGCGCCTGCTCCTCTTGAGCCTGGGCGTGCTCATACTGGCGCTGGCCTGCAGCCTGGTCATCAAACTCCTGGGCATCGCGCCGTGGTGGGTCATGCTCCCAGCGCTTGTCGCCGTCATCGCGACCGTTCTGCTCGGGCGCCGCTACGACACCGCCTTCCGCAGCGAACTGGGGCAGTGAGCCGAGCGATACGCATGACGAACCAGGCCCAACCCGCCTTCAACGACGTGATCCATTCTCCGGCGCGCTTACGGATCTGCGGACTGCTGCGGCGCGTATCGGAACTGGAGTTCACGGTCATCCGCGACACCCTTGGCCTGAGTGATGCGAACTTGTCCAAGAATCTCAGAGTACTTGCCGAGGCGGGGCTGGTCGCCGTACGCAAGCAGCGGTCACCCGCCCGCTCCGACGCACGCCGACTCACCTGGGTATCGCTCACCGATCAGGGCCGTGGCGCTCTCGAAGGACACCTCACCGCGCTTGCCGAGATTGCCGAAAGCGGACCAGTGATCACCCATGACCAGAGACATCACTGACCTCGCAAGCGCTCCGATTCGGCGGTCACGCACCCTTGTCGACGCCTGACACGATCCGTCATCAGATATAGTTATGTGTATACGTTTCATTCAACAGGGAGGTGCTGACGATGCCCACGCTCCGGCCAGGCACGGCTGGGCGGGCCGGCATGTCGCGCAGCGGGCTCTACCGTGCGGCGCGCGAGGGTCGGCTGGAGCGGATCGCTCGCGGCATCTACCTGCCGTCCGATGCTCCGGCGGCAGACTGGGACTGGATCGAGGCCGCGACCCGTCGCCCGGATGCGACGATCTGCTTGGCGTCAGCGCTCGCCCATCATGAGTTGACTGATGCGATCCCCGCCGCGTTGGATGTCGCGATCCCGCGCGGGTCGCGCGCACCGGCGAGCACAGGTGCGATCGCGTGGCATCAGTTCGATCGGGCGACCTTCGAGACCGGCCGGGAGGAGATCCCGATTCCGGGCACGGATCAGATGATCGGGATCTACTCGCCTGAGCGGTCGATCGCGGACGCGTTCCGGTTGCGGGCCGAGGTCGGGTATGAGTTGGCGCGGGAGTCGCTAAAGGAGTGGTTGCGTCGCGGCGGGAAGCCTGCGTGGTTGATGGAGATCGCCTCCCAGCTCCCCCGGGCGAAGTCTCCCGTCCTCCAGGCTCTGGAGGCGCTGGCGTGAGTGTGGGGGATGAGGTCTTCCGCCGCATTCAGTCCGCGGCGCGCTCGGCAGCGGCGAAGGCGGGGGCGGGGGCGCCGACGCAGGAGTATCTGATCCGGCACACGCCGGAGTCGTTCCTGGATCGTCTCACCCGTACCGCCCATGCCGAGGACTTCGTGCTCAAAGGTGGGATCCTGCTGGCTGCCTACGGCGTGCGGCGGCCGACCAAGGACGCCGATGCGAACGCCATCGGGGCGGACGTCACCGCTGACCACCTGATTGCCGTCGTTCACGACATCGCCGCCGTCGAGACCGATGATGGGGTGGTGTTCGATCTCGACTCGATCAGCGTGCAGGAGATCCGCGAGCACGCCGACTACCTAGGATTCCGGGTGCGGGTCGGAGTGTCGATCGGGCCGTGGAAAGGCGCCGCCGCGTGGGATGTCTCAACCGGAGATCCGATCGTGCCCGCGCCCCGTCAGGTGCGCATCGACCGTGTCCTGGGCGACCCGATCGTGCTGCTCGGCTACGCGCCCGAGACCACGATCGCCGAGAAGGGCGTCACCATCCTGGAGCGGGGAATCACCAGCACGAGGTGGCGCGACTACGTCGACATCGTCGAACTCGCCCGGCAAGGCATCGACACCGGCGAGCTGACTACTGCAACCATAGAGAGTCCGTTGTCGCCGCTTCGAGCTGTGTCCCATGTCCGTGTCTCCACCCTCGATTAAGCCCGCCGCGGTTCTGAGCCGGAGGGGTTGTCGATCCCGGCGCAACGTGAGGCGAACCGACGGCGAGCGTTGGAGATGGGCGCGCTCGTTGTCGCGGAGTTCGTCGAGCGCGGCCGCTCCGGCAGGGCGATCAAGCGGCCGGACTTGCAGCGGATGCTCGAATATATCCGGGACCGGCCTGTGGACTTCGTGATCGTGCACAAGATCGACCGCCTTGCCCGCAACCGCGCCGACGACGCCGCGATCACCAGGACCATCCAGAACTCCGGCGCCTCCCTGGTCTCCACGACCGAGGCGATCAGCACGGCCCCGTCCGGGAGGGCTGCTGCTTGGGATCATGGCCGTTGACCGTGAATGGTCTGCACCGGTTGCTGCGTCGCCCGTATTACAAGGGCGTCGTCGTCCACAACGGTGTTGAGCATCCCGGCCGGCACGAGTCCCTGATCGAC
This sequence comes from Propionibacteriaceae bacterium, assembly GCA_030544185.1. Next base: position 4,225 of record JAUNRO010000268.1, read on the forward strand.
CCGGTGACCTGGGCGACCGTGCAAGACATCCTCGCCAGCCGCCGCAACGGGGAACGCTCACGTCAGCATGACCACCTCCGGTGTTGGCGACTGCTCGTGCAGCACACCCGCACCGGGCGCGGTCACTGCTACGAGTACTACGTCTGTCACCGCCGCCGCGAGGCCACCTGCCAGCAACGCAAGGTCCTGCCCATCGCCGAAGTCGAGCAGCGGGTCGAGGACCTCTACCGGGACATCGAGTTGAACCCTGGCCAGCGTGAACGCATA
>JAUNRO010000269.1 GCA_030544185.1 Propionibacteriaceae bacterium
CGGATTGGGACTGGTGTCGGCGCCGTTCCTCATGTGGGCGATCCCGGACGCGATGCCCGGCGCCCTGATCGTGCTCGCGGCGGGCATGACGCTGACCACGCTGGTCAACCACGTGCGCTGGATCGAGTGGCCTGCTTTGGGGTGGGGCACGCTCGGACGCCTCCCCGGCGTCGCGCTCGGCACGTGGCTGGTCGTCGTGCTCAGTCTGGACGCCCTCGGCGTCATCGTCGGCGCCGCGGTGCTCGTCGCGGTGGCGCTGCAACGGTCGCGCTGGCAGATCCAGAAGAACCGCACCAACCTGTTGCTCGCGGGCACGCTCTCGGGAGCGATGGGCACCGCCACCGGCATCGGCGGGCCGCCCATGGCGATGGTGATGGCGCGGATCACGATGGCGATGACCATGGCGATCACCACCACGAGGGCAGCGACGGTGAAGAGCACCATGCCGTCGTTCATGCGCTGGCTCCTGTCCTTGTCATAGCGGGATGTTCCCGTGCTTCTTGGCCGGGCGCAGCTCGTTCTTCGACAGGGTCTTGCGCAGGCTCAGGGCCAGCTGCCCCCGGGTTTCCGCGGGCTCGATGACATCGGTGATGTAGCCGTAGCCTGCCGACAGGTAGGGCGAGGCGTACTGCTCGCGGTATTCGGTGACCAGTTCCGCGCGCTTGGCCGCAGGGTCTTCGGCGTCCGCGATCTCCTTGCGATGCAGGATGTTGACCGCCCCCTCGCCGCCCATCACCGCAATTTCGGCGTTGGGCCACGCATAGACGAAGTCGGCGCCCATCTCCTGGCTGCACATGGCGAGGTAGGACCCACCATAGGCCTTGCGGAGGATGATGGTGAGCTTCGGCACGGTCGAGGAGGCGTACGCGAACAGCATCTTCGCGCCGTGGCGGATGATGCCGCCACGCTCCTGCTCGACCCCGGGCAGGAAGCCGGGCACATCGACCAGGGTGACCAGCGGGATGTTGAAGGCGTTGCAGAAGCGGATGAACCGGGCGCCCTTGTCGGAGGCATCGATGTCGAGCGCCCCGGCCATGTGCATCGGCTGGTTCGCGATGATCCCGACGACCATGCCCTCGATGCGGGCGAAGCCCACGATGAGGTTCTGGGCGAAGTTCGCGTGCACTTCCAGGAGCTTGCCGTCGTCGACCAGCCGGGCGATGATCGCCCGGACGTCCATGGGCGTCGAGGGGTCATCGGGCACGAGCGCGTTCATCTGATGATCGCGGCCGAGCGTCAACTCCGTCCGGAGATGGTGGGGCGGGTCCTCGGTGTTGTTCGTCGGCAGATAGGACAGCAGCTCGGAGGCGATCCGGATCGCGTCCTCGTCGTTCTCCGCGACGAAATGGGCGTTGCCGCTGATTGCGGAGTGCATCGCTGCGCTGCCGATCTCGTCCATCGACGTGGTCCGGCCGGTCACAGCCTTGATGACCTCGGGGCCGGTGATGAACATCTGCGAGTTGTCCTTCGTCATGATGACGAAGTCCATGAGGGCGGGGGAGTAGGCCGCGCCGCCCGCACACGGACCACAGATCACTGCGATCTGGGGGACCACGCCGGACATGAGGACGTTGTTGTAGAAGACATCACCGTAGCCGGACAGCGCGTCCACGGCCTCCTGGATCCGGGCGCCGCCGGAGTCCTGGAAGGCCACGATGGGAATGCCCGCGTCGGTGGCGTACTTCATCAGGTGCACGATCTTCTGGGCGTGCATCTTGCCGAGCGTCCCGGCCGCCACGGTGAAGTCCTGGGCGAAGGACGCCACCAGCTGGCCGTTGACGAAGCCCGTGCCCGTCACCACACCGTCCGAGGCCAACACCTTGTCGCCCAGGTCGGCCGACCGGTGCCGGGCGTGCATGCCGAACTCCTGGAATGTGCCCCGCTGGAAGAGCAGGCTGAGCCGCTCGCGCGCGGCCAGCAGACCCTTGTCCCGGCGCTTGGCCAGCTTGTCGGTGCCTCCACCCGCCACGATCTCCCGTCTGCGGCGGTGAAGCTCATCGAGGTGCTTGTCAGACAATGGCACAGCGAAACCCCTCCATTGGCGAAGCACCACTCCTATGTGATGCACCCGGCAACCTACTCGGTTCGTGCCGGTTGTGGGCTCATTTCGAACAGGAAGCAACTATGTCTTCTTGCGGCGTGAGCAGCGGTGTCCTTTGTCAGCGCTGATTGGCCTGGTGCGTCGGATGGCTGGAGCCGATCTCGTCGCCGACCTTCCACTCCGCCCACTCGGGCCGGTCCGCCATGAATCGCTCGATCTCCTCGGGGGAGGCGAGCAGCTTGGGGTCGTGTTTGAGATACCAGCGCGTCTCGCGAGCGATCAGACCGGACAGGATGAGCAGGCCGATCAGGTTCGGCAGCGCCATCAGGCCGTTCATGATGTCCGAGAAGTTCCACACGATGCCGAGCTGGACCGTGGCGCCGACGAACACGACGAGCGAGAACAGGACGCGGAACGGCATCACCAGCGGTCGGCCGAACAGCCGCTCGACGTTGCGTTCGCCATAATAGGCCCAGCCGAGAATCGTCGAATAGGCGAAGAGAATGAGCCCGATCGTGACGATGTAGTGGCCCCACTGCCCGGGCAGGCCGTTCGTGAACGCCTCGCCAGTCATGAGCGCTGCCGAGACCTGCTCACCGGTCTCGGGGTCGGTCTGGCTCCAGGCGCCGGTGGTGACGATGACCAGCCCCGTGCAGGACACGACGATGATCGTGTCGATGAAGGTCTGGGTCATCGAGACCAGGCCCTGGCGGACCGGATGGGAGGTCTTGGCCGCCGCTGCGGCGATGGCGGCCGAGCCCATGCCGGACTCGTTGGAGAACAGGCCGCGCGCCACGCCATATTGCACCGCGATCATGATCACTGAGCCGGCGAAGCCGCCGACCGCGGCGGTGCCGGTGAACGCGTCGGTGAAGATCAGCGCGAAGGCCGCCGGGATGTCGGCGACGTTGGCGATCAGGATGTAGATCGCGGCCACGACGTAGAACACGATCATGATCGGGACCAGGCTCGCGGTGACGTTGCCGATCGACTTGATGCCGCCGACCAGCACGATCAGGGTCGCGGCGGTCAGGATGGCGCCGGTCGCCCAGGTGGCGATGCCGAAGGAACCCTCGACGTTGGAGGCGATCGAGTTGCCCTGGGTCATGTTGCCGATGCCGAAGCAGGCGAGCACCGCGAAGATCGCGAACATGATCGCCAGGACCTTGCCGATGGGGTGCTTGATGCCGTGCTGCAGGTAGTATTGGGGGCCGCCGGACTTCTCACCGGCAGCATCGGTGCGGCGGAAGCGGACCGCGAGGAACGCCTCCGAATATTTGCTGGCCATGCCCAGCAGGCCGGTCACCCACATCCAGAACAGCGCACCGGGCCCACCGATGCCGATCGCCGTGGCGACGCCGACGATGTTGCCGGTGCCCACCGTGGCGGCCAGGGCGGTGGTCAGCGCCTGGAACTGCGAGATGTCACCCTCGGCGCCGCGATCCTTGCGGCGCAGCAGGCCCAGCCCGAGCCCGGCGCCGAGCTTGGTGAACTGCAGGCCGCCCAACCGGATCGTGAGATAGAGACCCGTGCCCAGCAGCAGGGGAATTAGCAGAAACGGACCCCAGACGACAGAACCGATGTCTCCGAGGAGATCTTCGATGGCCTCCATGTGTGTTCTCCCTGCTGACGACTGACCGACGGCCAGCCACTTTAGATCAGCGCAGTGCCTCGTCGGTGTATTCGGGACTGGCGTGGACGCCCTGTTCCTCGTGCTCGCGCAGCTCGATCCGGCGGATCTTGCCCGAGACGGTCTTGGGCAGCTCGGTGAATTCGAGGCGGCGGATCCGCTGGAAGGGCGCCAACCGCTCACGGGCGAACGCCAGAATCGACAGGGCGGTCTCCTCGGTGGGCTCGTGGCCGGGTGTCAGTTGGACATAGGCCTTCGGGACCGCCAGCCGCAACGCATCCGCGGCGGGCACGATCGCCGCCTCGGCCACCGCCGGGTGCTCGATCAGCACCGACTCCAGCTCGAACGGGCTGATCTTGTAGTCGCTCGCCTTGAACACATCGTCGTTGCGTCCGATGAAAGTGATGTAGCCGTCGGAGTCGCGCACCGCGAGATCGCCGGTGTGATAGAAGCCATCCGTCATCGCCTCGTCGTGGAGTCCGGGATCGCCCACATAACCGGTCATCAGCGCCACCGGATGACCGGACAGGTCCAGGCACAGCTCTCCCTCACCGGCGCCCTCGACGATCCGGCCGGTGCGGGGATCGACCAGGACCGATGGGATGCCCGGGAGGGCGCGTCCCATGGAACCCGGGCGGACGGGCTGGCCGGGGCAGTTCGCCACCTGGGCGGTGGTCTCGGTCTGGCCGAAGCCGTCGCGCACGGTCAGCCCCCAGTGCTGCTCCACCTGCGCGATCACCTCGGGATTCAGCGGTTCGCCGGCGCCGAGCGCCTCGCGCAGTGCCCGCAGATGGGACTCGAGGATCTTCACCGCG
>JAUNRO010000270.1:0-3378 GCA_030544185.1 Propionibacteriaceae bacterium
GGCACCGGCGTCACCATCGGCGCCCGAATCGGCACCGCCGTCGGCGCCACCATCACCGGCAGCGCCGCCATCAGCGCCGCCGTCCGCCCCGGCGTCGCCCTTGCCGAAGGCAGGATCCACGGCGGGATCAGTGGCATTGCCGGCAGCGTCGCCAACCTTCTCGTGCTCGGGATCGAGGAACTCAGTCATGGATACTCCTTCGGATCGAACGTCACGGCGGTCCGTGACACCGGCCTCGGCCGTCGTCAACATGGCGAACGCCACATCCGCGTCCCAGTCTTGTGCCTCAGCCCAACCCAATTCAAGGGGAAACAAGTCGACAGGTCAGGTCGAATCAGGCGCAGGGCCGGCGGTTCAGGCGTCGTCCACCTGCGGCAGGCCGGCGACCAGCCCCGGGTCGGCCAGCCATCGCCTGGCGCCCACGGCCCGGCACGAGGCCGACGCCGCGGCGCTCGCGAACCGTGCGGCGGCCACGACGCGGCCCAGGCCCCAGCGGGCAACCCCATAGGCGAGCGCGCCGTGCAGCACATCGCCCGCGCCGACAGTGTCGACGACCTCGGCCTCGGGCACCTCCACGACGGGCACCACGTGGCGCTCCCCCGCGACCTCGAGCTCCCAGGGGCGCTCCCCCAGGGACTGGCCGAACGCCGTCACGCCGGCGTCACGCATCAGCTCCGCCAGCGTCCCCGACGGCACACGGAAGTCGGCGGAGACCACCGCCACGTCGACCCTGCGCACCAGTTCGTCGGTCCCGGGCTTCCAGGAGCCACCGTCGAAGACCACGGGCACGCCCGCGGCTCGCGCGGCCTCGGCAACCGCCAGGCACAGCTCCATCCGGTGACCGTCGACGAGGACGGCGTCCGCCCACGCGACCTGGCGCACCCCCAGAGCCAGATCGAGGAGCACTGCACGCGCGTTGGTCGACAGGACCGCCCGCAGGCCCGTCCCCTCCTCCACGAGCACGGTCGAGATCCCGAAGGGGCGCTCGGCGTCGGGGGCGAGATCGACGGTGTGGACGCCGGCGCGGGCGAGGTAGGCGGCGACGGCGCCTTCCATCGGTCCCGTGCCGACCGCGGTGAGCAGGCGGGCGTCCGCGCCCAGACCGGCGGCAACTCCGGCAGCGCTGGCGGCCGGGCCGCCATAGTCGACGGTCGAATCCAAGGCTGTCTGTTTGACGTTGCTGCGCGGCAGGACATCCACGGTCTGCATCACGTCCAACGTGACCAGACCGGCACAAAGGACTCGCGGGGCGCGCACGTCAATACCCCGTCTCACCCTCCTCGGCACCCGCGGCGCGGCGGAAGCCAAAGGTGAGGATGTCGAAGTCGGTCACGACCGTGATCAGGTTGAAGCCCATCGCGTGATAGGTCTCATAGGGCGCGGTCGTCCCGTGGACACCTGCCACCACATCGTGTTTGGCGGCGGTCTTCGCCAGCTTCTCCAGGGTCGGCGCGAGCTCCTCGACGGCCTCCTTGGTCGGCTGCCCGCCCATGCTGATCGACAGGTCGAAGGGCCCGACATAGATCGCGTCCACGCCCGGCACCGCGCAGATCTCGTCGGCCCGCTCGAGGCCGGTCTTGGTCTCGATCATGGGGATGACGAGCACCCGGTCGTTGGCGGTGTCGACATAGTCCAGGCCATAGCGCACCATCGCGCCGATGGGCCCATAGGAGCGCTCACCGCCCGGCACATAGCGGCACGCGGTGACGGCCGCGCGGACCTCCTCCGCGCTCTCGATGCCCGGCACGATGATCCCCATCGCGCCCGCGTCCAGTGCCCGGCCGATGAGGCCCTTGTCCAGGGTCGGCACCCGCACGATCGCCATCGCCCGGCCGGGTTGCAGGGCACGGATGGCGTTGATCATCTGATGGTGGTCCCACAGGCCGTGTTGCATGTCGACGACGACATAGTCGAACAGGCACGCAATGGACTCGATGACCACCGGGTCGAGCCGGGTGAACAAAAACGCGCCCCGTGCCGGCCGGCCTTCCGCCCAAGCCAGGTGGACCCGGGAGCTCACATCAGCCTCGCTCGGTGCCCGTGACGACCGGGTGGCCGGCCGCGATCCACCCCATCGTGCCACCGGCGACCGACACCGAACGCCGACCGGCGCCCGCCAGCGCTTCGGCACCGCGCAGGCTGCGGGCGCCACTGCGGCAGATCACATAGACCGGATCGGCGTCGGGAACATCGCCGAGCCGGTGCGGGAGCAGCCCGAGCGGGATGTGGATGGCCCCGGGGACATGGCCTTCTGCATATTCATCTGTCTCGCGGACGTCCACCAGGACGACTCCGTCGCGGCGCGCCGCCGCCAACTCGGCGATCGTGACTTCCTGCACAGCTCCCCCTCGAACGACTTGGGTGTCAGCAGGTTATCGGCTCCCCCTCGGCTCCCGATGCGGGGTTCGGCCCGGGGAACGCTTCCCGGATGCGAACGGTTCCCTCACCTAGCATGTGGGCCATGGCCACTGCCCAGGACAGCGAGGAGGCGACGGCGACACCCGGTGATGACGCCCGCTCGCCGGGGGCTGCCGATGCCGAGTCGGCCGACCTGACGATGAAGCGCGAGGACACCGCTCCACCTCCCGCGCGGTCGCGCCGCCGGATCCACGTCCCCTCACTGGTGCTGTGCGCGGTGCCCGTCCTCTTCCTCGCGATCATGGGCTGGTATCAGCGCTGGGTCTCCGACGACGGCTGGATCAACATCCGCGTGGTCGAGCAGTTCATGGCGGGCAACGGCCCCGTCTACAACACCGGCGAACGGGTCGAGGTCACCACCTCCACCCTCTGGTTCTGGATCCTGCTCCTGGGCCAACTCGTCGCGCCCGGGCTGGCACCAGAGGTCTGGGGCGCGAGCACCGGCGTGGTGCTGACGGTGACCGGTCTGGTGCTCGCGATGCTCGGCGCGCGGCGGCTCTTCGCGCTCCGGCGGCCGACGCTCTATCTCCCGGTCGGTGCTGTGGTCGTGGCCGCGATCCCACCGATGTGGGACTTCGCCAGCTCGGGACTGGAGACCGGTCTCGGCTTCTGCTGGCTGGGGCTGTGCTTCTGGATGCTGGCCGGCCGCGTCGCCTCGCTCGAGGCCGGCGGTGCCCGCCGCGCCGCCTGGTCGCCGGTCTTCCCGGCGATCGTGATCGGTCTGGGGCCGTTGGTGCGCCCGGACTTCGCGCTCTATTCGGCTCTGTTCGCGCTCGCGCTCCTGGCGTCGAGCCGACTGAAGTGGTGGGACTGGCTGGTCTGCCTGGGACTCGCGCTCGCGATTCCCGGGGCATACCAGATCTTTCGCATGGGCTATTTCGCCCTCCTCGTCCCCAACACCGCGCTGGCCAAGGATGCCTCCAACGCTCGGTGGGGCGATGGCTGGAACTATCTCTATGA
>JAUNRO010000270.1:3388-4483 GCA_030544185.1 Propionibacteriaceae bacterium
GCTTTATGTCCTGATCGTGCCGGTGGCGGCGGCGTTCGTCGTGATCGGCCTGCAGCTGGCCCGCGGCGAGCGCGGCTCAGCCCTGGCCCGCCGGGCCGTGATCCTGGCGCCAGTGGTGGGTGGGCTGCTGCACGCGGCCTACGTCACGCGTGTCGGCGGCGACTTCATGCACGCGCGGTTCCTGCTGCCCGACACGTTCGCGCTGATGATGCCCGCCGCCGTGCTCGGCGCGAGCGTTGCGGTGCGGTCGCTCGCCTGGGCCCTGACGGCGCTCGTGCTCGGCTGGGCGCTGGTGGTCGTGAGCGGGGTACGCCCGGCGTACACGGAGAAGATCAACGAGCGCGGCATCGCCAACGAGCGCACGTTCTGGAAGGCGATCACGGCCGAGGGCAAGGTCCTGACGCGGGAGGACTGGGCACAGAGCCAGCCCGCGGTGATCGGTGCCCGGCTCCGGAGGGACCTCGCCGCGGGCAAGAGCTACTATCTGCTGCGGCCGAAGAGGCATCCGACACCGCACGGCACCGGCGTCTATGTCGCCACCCACAACCTCGGGATGCTGTCGGTGGCTGCCGGCAACGAGGTCGGCGTCATCGACATGCTCGCGCTGTCCGACGGGGTCACCTCCCACCTCGAGCTGCCGCCCGACGTGCCGAATCGCGTGGGCCACGCGGTCCGCCCGGAGGCCTGGCGGCTGGCGCGCTATGCCGCGCCGTCACCCACCGAACCGGCCGCGGTCGCCGACGCGCGGGCGGCGCTGAGGTGCGGCGATCTCGCGGTTCTGCAGGAGGCCATCACCGGGGAGATGACGATGGAGCGGTTCTGGGCGAACCTGCGTCTCGCCCCCCGCCTGACGTTCTTCACGGTGCCCGCCGACCCCACACTGGCGAGGCAGCAGGTGTGCCCCAACGGGGCCGCTGGCTGAGGCTCCGAGAGCCATCGTGAAAGCGATTTTGCACTCCTGCGGGCGCGCGCTATAGTTTCCGGGCCAGCCCAGGCTGGCACATGGGCCCGGATCCACAACCGGGAAACCAGGCCCCGTGGCGCAGTTGGTTAGCGCGCCGCCCTGTCACGGCGGAGGTCGCGGGTTCGAGTCCC
>JAUNRO010000271.1 GCA_030544185.1 Propionibacteriaceae bacterium
CATCGTGATGACGGCATCGGAGGCCTGCACGGCCTCGGTGGTGAGGATCTTCGGCTGCTCGCCGGAGATGTCGATCCCTTCTTCGAGCATGGCATCGCGGACCGCCGGGTTGATCTGATCGGCAGGCGCCGATCCCGCGGAACGGACCTCCACCCGGCCCTGGGACAGGTGCTGGGTGAAGGCCGCGGCCATCTGGGAGCGCCCGGCGTTGTGGATGCAGACGAAGAGCACCGACGGACGCGGCATGGATGCGGTCATGAGGAGGCCTTTCCAGGATGGGGATAGCGGGAGCGGAGCGCGAGGGAGACATAGACGAGACCGACGAGGACCGGGACCTCGATCAGCGGACCGACGACGCCCGCTAGCGCCTGACCGGAGGTCACCCCGAAGGTCGCGATGGCGACGGCGATCCCAAGCTCGAAGTTGTTGCCGGCGGCGGTGAACGCGAGGGTCGTCGTGCGCTCGTAGGTCATCCCGAGCGCCTTGCCAAGAACATAGCCGCCGCCCCACATCAAGATGAAGTAAGCAAGCAGCGGCACCGCCATCCGCGCCACTTCGAGTGGCCGGCTGGTGATCTCATCGCCTTGCAACGCGAACAGCAAGACGATCGTGAACAACAACCCATAGAGTGCCCAGGGCCCGATGCGCGGGAGGAAAGATTCCTCGTACGCCGCCCGCCCCCAGCGGCGCTCCCCGAGCCGCCGCGATAGATAGCCGGCGAGCAGCGGGATGCCGAGGAAGATCAGGACGCTTTTGGCGATCTGCCATGGGGAGACGTCGAGTCCGGCCTGCGGCAGGCCGAGCCAGCCGGGCAGCACCGACAGATAGAACCACCCGAGCGCGGCGAACGCGATGACCTGGAAGACCGAGTTGAGCGCGACCAGCACCGCCGCGGCCTCACGGTCACCGCAGGCGAGGTCGTTCCAGATGATCACCATCGCGATGCAGCGGGCGAGACCGACGATGATGAGGCCAGTGCGGTATTCGGGGAGGTCGCCCAAGAACAGCCACGCCAGCGCGAACATCAGCGCGGGGCCGACGAGCCAGTTGAGGATCAGGCTGGAGACGAGCAGCCGCTTGTCGCCGGTCACCGTGTCGAGACGGTCGTAGCGGACCTTGGCAAGGACCGGATACATCATCACAAGCAGGCCGATGGCGATCGGGAGCGAGATGCCGTCGATCTGGACTGCGGACAGGGCAGGGCCCAGACCCGGGATGAGTCGCCCGAGGATCAGGCCGGCGGCCATGGCGAGGAGGATCCACACCGGCAGCCAGCGGTCGAGCGTGGACAGGCGGGACGCGACGGGTGCGTCGTGGGTCGTCGTCACGTCAGCCGGCCGGCTTGGTGGCCCGGATGAAGGCGCTGGCGAACGCCTGGTCCAGGGCTTCGACGGCGTCGGCGAGGTTCAGTCCGGCGGGCAGTTGGCTCGGATCGAGCTGATCGGCCATGCCCTCCAGGTCGGCCCGCGAATAGCGGCGGGTGACCTCGATCGACGCGTCGACGAAGCCCGCCGCCTGGAGCTTCGCCACGAAGTCCACGTCGCGCAGCGAGCCGGAGATGCAACCCGTCCACAGCGCCGTCACCGAACGGAGCCCATCTGGGATGTCGCGCAGGAGGACGATGTCGGAGACCGCGAAGCGCCCGCCCGGGCGGAGCACGCGGAAGGACTCGCGGATCACCGCGTCCTTGTCCGGGCTCAGATTGATCACGCAGTTGGAAATGATCACATCGACCGCGGCATCGGGCAACGGCACATCCTCGATCGCGCCGAGCAGGAACCGGGCGTTCGCGATTTCCGCCTCGGCCTGGTTGCGCTGGGCAAGTTCGAGCATCTCGGGAGTCATGTCGAGCCCGTACGCCGTGCCGTCCGGCCCCACCCGCCGTGCCGAAAGGAGGACATCGAGGCCACCGCCCGAACCCAGGTCGAGGACATCCTCGCCCGGGCGCAACTCGGCCAGTGCCGTCGGGTTGCCGCAGCCGAGGGACGCCGCCAGCGCGGCGTCGAACGGCGTATCGGCCTCGTCGTAGAGACCGGAGGTGATCGGGTCGATCGCCTTCACCTTGCTCGCCTCACCGCAGCAGGCGTCCGCCCGCTCGCCAGCACCGGACATCTCCGGCGCGCTCGCATCGGCCGGGGCGCCACACCCCCCGCCCGACGTGATCCCCAGCGATACCCGCGCCGCTGAGGCGTACCGCTCCCGGACCGCCTCGCGAACCTGCTCGTCATTTCCAGCCATTGCCCGCCTCCTGTCTCGACAACCATCAAAACAAGGCTCGCCCTTTGATTCGACATCTGTCAAGATAGGGCGATGCCGACGCTCGCGTCCTCGCCCCGGTCCGCCGCGGTCACCTGCTGCGGACTCGCAACGACCCCGGTGACGGCCGACGACGCCGAACGACTGGCCCCGTTGTTCAAGGCCCTGGGCGATCCGGTGCGGCTGCGGATGGCGTCGATGATCGCCGCCAAGCCCGAGCTGTGCGTGTGCGAGATCACCCCGGCCTTCGACCTCTCGTCCGGAACGATCTCGCATCACCTGAAAGTGCTGCGCGAGGCCGGGCTGGTCGACTGTGAACGCCGGGGAACGTTCGTCTATTACTGGATCGAGCCCGCAGCGCTCAGCGCGCTGTCGGCCCTGCTGTCCGTCGAGCGTGCATGAGAGGCGTCCGCGTTCGATGACCACGGCGACCCCCTGGCCGACGACCCGGCCTGGTCCTATCGTCGGCGCATGGCACAGCTGTCCACGTCCTTGATCTCGGTGACCGTCTATCCCGGCCAGGCACGCATCACCCGGCAGGGCCGGATCACCCTTCCCCCGGGCGACCACATGGAGGTGCTGCTGACCGATCTGCCGCTCACCCTCGTGCACGAGTCGGTCCGAGTCAGCGGCCGCGGCACGGGAGCGATCACCGGCATCGATGTGCGGACCACGCGGCATGCGACGGATAGGTCCGCGCGGATCGCGGCGCTCCTCGCCGAGCGGCAGCGGCTCGCGGTCGCCGCCCAGGCGGTTGCCGACGAGCGCCGCGCCCTCGATGTGCGCCTCACGATGCTGGAATCGGTGGCGGGTGCGGCGGGCAGACCATACGCCCGGCAGCTCGCCGCCGGCATGACGGCCGACGAGGTGGGCCCAGTCGCCGAACGCATCGCCGCGCAGGTGGCCGAAGTGCTGGCAACCCGGCGTACCCTCCTCGACGAGGACAAACGCATCAGTGACGAACAGGCCCGCATCGACCGAGATCTTGGCCTCCCCGACGACCAAGCCCCTGATCGCACCGAGGTTGCCGTCGCCGTCGCGCCGGGTGAGGGCGGTGAGTTGGAGTTCGAGGTGTCTTATCTCGTCGAGGGCGCGACGTGGGAACCGCGCTATGACCTCCGGCTGGACGAGGACACCGGCGAGGTGGAGGTCACGTGGTTCGGGATGGTACGCCAGTGGTCGGGCGAGGACTGGCCCGCGAGCGAGCTGCGGCTGAGCACCGCACGGCCGACCGCGGCGATCACGATCCCGGACCTCGATCCGTGGTATTTGTCCGAGCGGGTCGCGAAGCGGGCACCGGCGATGCCGATGGCCTTCGACGCGGCGGCCGGCGCCCCCGTCGCCATGTCGATGGCCGCCGCACCTGCGCGATCGGCGATGCAGGAAACGGCCGAGCCCGTCGCACACGCGGAGGCCGTCATGGAGATGGGCGCGACCGCGGCCACCTATGTGGTCGAGCAGCCCGTGTCGGTGCCCTCGGACGGGTCCGATCATCAGGCCCTGATCACGACGTTCCGGCTCCCAGCGGAGATCGATCACGTGACCGCCCCCGTGGCCAGCGACGACGTCTTCCTCCGTGCGAGCGTGACCAATTCCTCGGCACACACGCTTCGGGCCGGGCGGGCCTCGTTGTTCCACGGATCCGAGTTCGTGGGCGTCTCGGACCTGGAGGTCGTGGCCCCGCGCGAGAAGGTGGAGCTGGCGCTCGGCCTCGACGATCGCATCCGGGTCCGGCGCGAGCTCGTCGCCCGCCACGTGGACAAGGCCCTGCTGGGCGGAACGGCACGCAACGAAGCCCGGTGGCGGACGACCGTCGCCAACCATGCCGGCAAGCCCGCGAGGATCACCGTCATCGATCAGGCCCCTGTGTCCCGCGCCGCCGGCATCACGGTCAAGAGCGTCAAGACCGTCCCGGATACGGAGGTCAGCCAGCTGGGCGAGGTCACCTGGCACGTCGAGCTCGCCGACGGGGAGGAGGCGAAACTCGAACTCTGGGTCCGAGTGGAGGTCGCCAGGGGCACCACGCTGCTCGGGTGGCGCGATTAGTTCGCGTGTCGCGACCGGGAGTTCGCGGGCGTGCGCGGTGGTGCCCCTGCACAGGCGCCTTGAGCGGTATCGCCTGCGCAGAATCCACGTCCAGCACCCCGCGCAGCAGCGTTTGC
>JAUNRO010000272.1:0-1967 GCA_030544185.1 Propionibacteriaceae bacterium
AACGGCTTGAGCGCCGCCAGCAGGTCCCCGGTCCCGACGCGCACCACCGGCAGGTCATACAGGGCCTGCGCCGTCATGAGCGCGGTGGAGAAGCAGCCCACGACCAGCCCGATCTCGCACCGCTCGAACAGCGTTTCGGCCAGCACCGGGGCGCCGAACACCTCCACCACGGCGCCGAGCTCGCCGGCCCGGGCCAGCATTGGCCCGGCCAGCTCGGTCGGCGCCGTGGGATGGGGCTTGAACACCACGCGCCGGAAGCCGCGGGCGACCGCGGCTTCCAACATCTCCACGTGGAGCGCCTCCTCGGCGGCGACAGAGATGAGTCCGAGGGGGGACAGATACTGGCCGAGCAGGAGCGCGACCCGCCCCTCGGTTGCGGGCAGCTCGGCCGCACTTGCAAGACCGGCCAGTACCTCGCGGAAGACCGGCGCCGGGACGACCTCGCGCGCCACCTCGAACTCCTCCAGAAGCAGCGGTTGGAGTCCCGGGACAAGGTCGAGATGCAGCAGCCGTTCGATGCGTGAGCCGACCTCCGACAGGATCTTGTTGCGGGTCGGGCCATAGCTCATGAGGCCATCGGCATAGACGTCCACCGACGCCTGGGGGAACACCCAGGCCAGCGACTGGGCGGGCGGCACCTGGATCGACTCCACGACGAGGTGGACCGGCTCGTCGCCGAGCTCCCACAGCATCCGGAAATAGCGCTCCCACAGCGGCATCTCGGCCTCGGTGGGCAGCCACACCGAGGGATGCAGCGGGGCGATCGCCTCGTTGAACGACACGACCCGGTCGAACGGTTCGGCCAGCCGGGCGAACGCGGGGCTCTCGCTGAGGTCCGCGACGGTCTCCGGGATCCGCGCGTTGTTGCTGCACACCAGCACCGCCCGGCCCAGGTCGGGGAACTGCCCGGCCCGCAGGGCCGCGTTGACGGTGGCGAGGCCGAACAAGGTGGATACCTCGAACAAGTGGGTCCGGGTCATCGGGTCCTCCGTTGTGCCGATGGTGGTGCGGAGTGCGACTCGGCGAGCAGCCGGGTGAGCCGGCCGCGCCGATCGGGGGTGAGGGTGGCGAGGGTATCGGTGAGCACCGGCTGGGGGGCGCCGGCGAGCGAGCGGCCGAGCAACTGACGGAACGTCCGGCGCACCTCGGGGCGGAAGCGCTCCATCCGCCCCAGGTGGTGCAGCGTCAGCTCGCACCAGCGCCGCACGGCCTTCGGCAGGAACCGCTCCGCCTCGGCGTCCGCCGACACCAGCCGCACGACCTGCTCCATCGCCGCCACGAAGTCGAGTTGGGTCGAGTCCGCGAGCCGGGTCAGCGACCCGGGCAGATCGCGGTGATAGTGCACCCCCACCAGCTCGGGCACGGAGAACGCCGCCACCCCCAGGTGCAGCTGCCAGATCCACGGCCGGTCCTCCGCCGTGCGCAGTTCGTCGGGGAAGCGCAGGAGACCGGCCTCGGCGAGACTCCGGTGATAGGCGCCCGCCCAGGCGTACGGATAATCCACCGAGGTCCGCTGGCCGAACGGCAGAATCGACTCGCGCGGGGCCCCGATCCGGCCGTCGCGGCACCCGGCGGGGACTCGCCGCAGGACCCGTTCCCGGCCGGTGACCTCGACATAGTCGGTGCGCACCATGGGCACCCCCAGCCGCACGATCGCGTCGAGCAGCGCCGGGAAATAGCCGCGCGCGACGGTGTCGTCACCGTCGAAGAACGTCACATAGTCCGTCTCGGCGAGCGCGACCCCGGCGTTGCGGGCACCGGAGAGTCCCACGTTCTGCTCCAGCCGGTGCAGCCGCGCCCGTGGGAGCCGGGGCAGCGCCGCCTCGATCACCTGCGCCGTCGCATCCGGTGAGGCGTCGTCGACGAACAGCAACTCCACCCGCTCATCGATCGCCCGCGCGAGGCTGGCGATCGTTAGCGGCAATCGCTCGGCCAGTCGATAACAGGGGATGACCACCGTCAGCGAG
>JAUNRO010000272.1:1977-4400 GCA_030544185.1 Propionibacteriaceae bacterium
GGCACTCATCCACGACCCCCTGGCAGCGGCGTGACCTTGAGGATCCGGGCCGCGCGGCGCAGGGCCTGCACCGCCTGGCGCCGGCTCTCCGGCATGGCGCGGATCACGGCCGCCAGCTCGGCCTGATCCGCGGTGTCCAGCAGGGCGTCCGCCTCGCGCACGAACCGCGCCCGCAGCGCGGGGGTGAAGCGCGCGCGGTGCTGCCAGTGCCACGCGAACAACCCCGCCCAGGTCTTGAGCACCTTGGCCCGGAACCGGTCGGCCTCCGGGTCGGCGGCGACGATCTCCGCGACCCGACGCATGGACTCGGTCACCGCGAGCTGGCGGACATCACCGGTCTGGGTCAGCGATCCCTCGACGGCCTGGCGATAGTGCAGGCCCACGGTCTGGGCAATCGTGAACGCCGGCACCGCCAGGTGCAGTTTCCAGATCGCGGGCCGGTCCTCGGCGGTGCGCAACTCGGGCGGATAGAAGACGATCCCATCCTCGGCCAGGCGCCGGTGATAGACCCCGGACCAGGCGTGGGCGAAGTCGACCGAACTCGTGCGCGCCGACAGGATCGAGTCCCTGGGGCAGCCGATCCGACCTGCCCGGTTCACATCGGGAATCCGGACCAGCACCCGCTCGCGTCCCGTGGCCAGGATGTGATCGGTGCGCACCCAGTCCACCCCGGCCGCGAGCACCTCGTCCAGCAGCGCCGGATAATAACCCTTGGCCACCCAGTCGTCGCCGTCCAAGAAGGTGAACCAGTCGGTCTCCAGCGCGCCCAGGGCCGCCATCCGCGCCCCCGCCAGACCATGGTTCTCGGTCAGCCGGAGCACCTCGGCGCCGGGCAATCCCGCCGCCGCCCGCGTCAGGCGCTCCGGGGTGTCGTCGGGGGAGGCATCGTCCACGAGCACGAACCGGATCCGCGGGTCGGCTGACCACCGCAGGCTGGCCAGTGCGTCCTCCGCCAGCGAGCCCAGCCGGAAGAAGTTCACCACGACGGTGAGCAGCGGGTGTGCAGCGGGCATGACGCCACCCTAGTGCCCGGATCCCACCGCCCCGTGCCACCGTTCGTGCCACCGCCCCGTCCCCGCTGCGTGCGC
Source organism: Propionibacteriaceae bacterium (assembly GCA_030544185.1). Next base: position 3,066 of record JAUNRO010000272.1, read on the forward strand.
TGCGGCGAAACGGTGCGGCGGTCATCCTCACGCGGGCGTGTAGCCTGCCAAACGTGCCGCGTCGCGGTCAGACGACCGTCTCCGCACGGGCGGCGAAGGGGAGGGACTCACATGACCAGTGGCCAGAGTGCCAAGGTGCGCAGGTTCGGCGAGCGCGAGGTCGGCCCGGGGCACCGGGTCTATGTGACCGGCGAGATCGGGATCAACCACAACGGTGACCTCGACAACGCCCTGCGGCTCATCGACGCCGCCGTCCATGCGGGCGCGGATGCGGTCAAGTTCCAAAAGCGCACCCCCGAGGTGTGCACCCCGCGCGACCAGTGGGACCTCGAGCGCGACACCCCCTGGGGCCGGATGCCCTACATCGACTACCGCCACCGGGTCGAGTTCGGTGTGGAGGAATACGGCCGGATCGACGAATACTGCAAGGCGAAGGGCATCGACTGGTTCGCCTCGCCGTGGGATGTCGAGTCCGTCGACTTTCTCGAGCAGTTCGACCTGCCGGCCCACAAGGTCGCCTCGGCCTCGCTGACCGACGACGAGCTCCTGCAACGGCTGCGGGCCACGGGCCGCACCGTCATCTTGTCCACGGGCATGTCGACGCCGACGCAGATCCGCCATGCCGTGGAGGTTCTCGGCAGCGAGCAGATCCTCATGTGCCACGCCACGAGCACCTATCCGGCCCGGCCCGAGGAGCTCAACCTGCGCATGATCAACACGCTCAACGCCGAATACCCGAACGTCCCGATCGGCTATTCCGGCCACGAGACCGGCCTGCAGACGACGCTCGCGGCCGTCGCCCTGGGCGCGGTGTTCATCGAGCGCCACATCACCCTCGACCGCGCGATGTGGGGTTCGGACCAGGCGGCCTCGGTGGAGCCCGGCGGCTTCGAGCGCCTTGTGCGCGACATCCGGGTCATCGAGAACGCGCTCGGCGACGGGGTGAAGAAGGTCTACGACTCCGAGCTCGGGCCGATGAAGAAGCTCCGCCGGGTCCAGGGTGTGCTCGCCGAGGGCGACGACCACATCAACGCCCCGCTCGCCTGAGCGATGGGCCCCACTGTGGGCTTCGTCGAGAGCCCGGCCCAGCTGCTGAACGCCGTCGAGTGGGCGGCGCTCGTCGACACCGACACCCACCTGGTCGTCCTCGGCCCGCCCGAACCAGTCACTCGCTTCCAGCTGCACCGCCTCGTCGATCTCGTCACCCGCTCCGGCTTCCGCGTCACCTGGGCCGAGGTCCGCGGCCGCACCGGGGTCCCCGCGGTGGCGCGTCTGCTCCGCGCCGTCGCCCGAGCGGACACCCCCGACCACGCCTTTCCCTAGCCCCCCTGACCC
>JAUNRO010000273.1 GCA_030544185.1 Propionibacteriaceae bacterium
CGCGTGCCGTGCCTGTCCAAGGTCGCGCCGAACCACAACGACTACCACGTCGAGGACGTCCACCGAGCCGGCGGCATCCCCGCCATCCTGGGAGAACTTGACCGCGCCGGGCTGCTCGAGGACTCCGTGCACACCGTGCACAGTGATGACCTGCGCTCCTGGCTGGATGCCTGGGACATCCGCGGCGGCCGGGCGACGCCCCAGGCGTTCGACCTGTTCCATGCCGCCCCCGGGGGCGTCCGCACGACCGAGGCCTTCTCCACCACCAACCGCTGGGAATCGCTGGACACCGACGCCGAGGGTGGCTGCATCCGGGATGCCGCCCATGCCTACACCGCCGACGGCGGGCTCGCGATCCTCTATGGCAACCTCGCCACCGACGGTGCGGTGATCAAGTCCGCCGGCATCGACGAGGACCTGTTCCACTTCGTCGGCACGGCGATCGTGGTCGACTCCCAGGAGGATGCGATCACCAAGATCCTCGACAAGACCGTTCAGCCAGGCCATGTCGTGGTGATCCGCTATGAGGGCCCGCAGGGTGGCCCCGGGATGCAGGAGATGCTCTATCCCACGTCGTTCCTCAAGGGCCGCGGTCTCGGCAAGACCTGTGCCCTGATCACCGACGGCCGATTCTCCGGGGGAACGTCCGGGTTGTCCATCGGCCACATCTCCCCGGAGGCCTCCGGCGGCGGCACCATCGGCCTGGTCGCCGACGGCGACGCGATCGAGATCAACGTCCACGAGCGGCTGCGGCGCCTCATCGGCGACGAGGATGAGCTCGAGCGCCGCCGCGCGGCCAAGGGGCCGCTGCCCTGGGCACCCGCCAGCCGGGATCGGGTGGTCTCCAAGGCGCTCCAGGTGTACGCCGCGATGGTGCGCCCCGCATCCTTCGGCGCCGTGCGCGAGATCTGATCTGACTCGATTCTCTTGGCGGTCACAACCCGCGGGTTCCTTCGGGAGCCCGCGGGTTTCGTCGTTTCTCGCGCGACCCTGAGCCTCAAAGATCCTGTGTGTGGCCTGAAATGCTGAGTGCTAAGTCCCGGCCAATAGATTCGCTTTCCTGACCGGTCACTTGACCAAGAATTGGTTATAACGCCTGTCACCACTGGAAAGTTCGATGTTTCCTATTCCGGCGCGAATGCAAACACCCGGCGATTTGACCTGAGAATAGTGCTTACACTTCTTGGGTGTTTGTCATCCAATTCGGGGGAGTAATGACCAAGTCACTCCGTGCACGTGCCCTTGTCCTGCTGGCGACGATCGTCGTGGCCCTGCCGCTCGCCATCGCGGCGCCCTCGGGTGTGGCCCGGGCGGATGTGCCGAGCGGGTTCACGATCGTCGACTATCCGACCGGGCAGTCCGGACCGCTCACCGACTTCGCGTTCACCCCCGACAACAGGGGCTATTTCAGCCTCGGGAAGAACGGCCAGGTGCGCTGGACCTCGATGGATGGGCGGATCAGCCGCGAGCTGGCGAAGCTGGACGTGGTGACGATCCAGGATCTGGGCGCGGTGTCGATCGATCTGGGCCACAACTACGGCCTGCCCGGCGGCTCCAACAGCCTCTGGATCGTGCGGATCCGGCCCGACGGACGCCCCGGGCGGTGCCCCGAGGACCGCGCCTGCGGCCAGAATGTGCTGGCGGAGTTCCCCGTGAGCCACGACGCCGCCGGCAACCCGGTGAGCCTCGGCGCCGAGCGCCGCGTGCTCGCCTTCGACAACCGCGACATCACTCACGCCATGGACAGCGTCGTCGTCGACAAGGACGGCAGCATCTGGTTGAGCATCGGCGACGGCGCGAGCTTCCGCGAGATGGATCCCGCCGCGTTCGACGCGCAGCGCACCGAGTCGCCCTACGGCCGCGTGGTGCACATCGACCGCACGGGCGCCGGTGTCTCATCGAACCCCGGCTACAACCGCTCCGCGCCCACCAGCTGGGCCTCGCGCACCTATGCCAAGGGCTTCCGCAATCCCTTCCGGATGCGGCTGCACCCGGCCCTCGGCCTGCCGATACTCGGCGATGTCGGCTGGAACCGGACCGAGGAGCACAACATCGTCCGCCCCGGCGGCAACTATGGCTGGCCGTGCTTCGAGGGGGAGCGGCCGACGCCCGAATACTCGACGCGACTCGCCGAGTGCCGTGGGGTGACGACGCTGCCCCCGATCTTCGAGTATTCCCGGGACGCGGGCATGGGCAGCTCGGCGATGGGCGGCATCATCTACACCGGCAGCACCGACGGCAGCAGCGGCTATCCGTCGTCCTATGTCGGGACCTACTTCTTCGCCGACTACACGGCCGGCAAGATCTACACGATGCGGTTCAACGAGACCGCGACCGGCCTGCTGAGCCGGCCTGACGCGCGCGGCTGGGCCAACAACGCCGGCACCGACGCGAGCCGCCGCGTGGGCGTGCCGGTCTCGCTGAAGTACGCCGCCAATGGCGACGTGGCCTATTCCGACTTCGCCTCCGGGAACATCCGCCGCATCACCTATGCCTCGTCCAACCGGGTCCCGGTGGCCAGTGCGGAATACCGAACGAACCCGGGCGCCAACGAGGTGGTCTTCACCCTCACCGCCAGCGATCCCGACCATGATCCGTTGACCTATGCGTGGACCTTCGGCGACGGCACGACCTCGACCGAGCCGAACCCGACCAAGCGGTACGCCGCCCCGGGCACCTATCCGGTCCGGGTGATCGTGCGGGATGCCCGCGGTGGGTCGGTCACCGTCGACCTGCAGGTCAACACGCGCAATGCCACCCCGACGCTGTCGCTGACCACACCGCCCAGCAAGACGTTCGCGGTCGGCGAGCGGATCAGCCTCAGCGCCGCCGCCAACGATGCCGAGGACGGTGGGCTCGCCAGCCGCGTCCAGTGGACCACCCGGCTGGAGACCTGCCGGGGTGAGGTCTGTGAGTCGACTGCCGGTCCGACCGCCACCGGTGGCGCCTTCAGCGCCAGCTATGCGGTGGTGGGGTCCGGCGACTACACCAACTGGCACGTCACGGCCAAGGTGACCGACGCCGCGGGGGCCAGCCGCAGCCAGACCTATGTGGCGCGCCCGGCTCTGCGCGGGCTGACCGTGACCAACAACGCGGGGGCGCCCGTGGCCGTCAACGGTGCCCAGGGCGGTGTCCGGCAGATCGCGGTCGGCGCGCCGGTGAGCCTCGTCGCCCCGCGCAGCGCCGACGGCATGACGTTCATGCGGTGGAGCGACGGGTCCGACCTGAGCTCGCGCACGATCACCATGCCGAACTCCGATCTGGCCCTGCAGGCGATCTATGACTCCCGGATCTCCCAGCGCTATCACAGCGACGCGGGCCTGCGGGCGATGCTGGGCGCACCCATCGGCCCGGAGACCGCCCTTGCGGGCATCGGCCGCCAGCAGGTCTATGAGCGCGGTCACCTCTACTACTCCGAGGCCGCCGGCGTCCACGGCGTGTTCGGCGCGATCCTGTCGAAGTACCTCGCGGAGGGCGGGGCGCCCCGCCTGGGCGTCCCCACCTCGGACGAGATCGACGCCCCGGGCGGCGCGGGCCGGATGAACACGTTCGCGGGCACGCCCGCGGCGCCGGCACCGGCGATCTATTGGAAGTCCGGGACGGGCGCTCACGTGGTGTTCGGCGACATCCACGTGCAATACGGGGCGATGGGTCGCACCACCGGCGTCCACGGCTACCCGCTGACCTCGGAGCTGCCCACGCTCGGCGGGCGGGGACGCTACAACATCTTCGAAAACGGCGGGATCTATTGGAGCCCGGCGACGGGCGCGCGCAGTGTCTATGGCGCGATCGTCATCGCCTGGGGCCGCTATCGCTGGGAGCACGGACATCTGGGCCTGCCGACGACCTCCGAGCTGGGCACGCCGGACGGCCGGGGCCGTTTCAACCACTTCCAGGGCGGCTCGATCTATTGGCACCCGAGCACCGATGCCCAGGTGGTCCAGGGGGCGATCCGCCACAAGTGGTCCCAGCTGGGTTGGGAGCGCTCGTTCCTGGGCTATCCGACCAGCGATGAGCACGTCACCCCGGATCGTCGGGGCAGCTACAACCACTTCCAGGGCGGGTCGATCTATTGGCACCCGGCCACCGGCGCCCATGAGGTCCACGGGCTGATCCGCGACGAGTGGGGGCGCCGAGGCTGGGAGCGCTCCGCCCTCGGCTATCCGACCGGCGATGAACACGCTGTCCCCGGTGGTCGCCGCTCGAACTTCCAGCGCGGCTATATCGAGTGGGTCAACGGGCGGATCAACGTCGTTGTGCGCTGATTCCCGGCGGGACCGAGAAAGACGGCGGTCGCGGGCCATTGGTCGGGGGCCGCCGCTTTTCCGTGGTCGGACCACGGTCGAAGTCCGTGATGCGGGCCGGCCCGGATCAAGTTGAAATGC
>JAUNRO010000274.1:0-3359 GCA_030544185.1 Propionibacteriaceae bacterium
TAGTTTCGGAGGTGCCACAGCCGCCCGCGGGCGATTCTGGAACGTTTTATCGTGCAAAACCCCTAGTCAGCGGCGTTACGCCATTACCCCCATGGGGGTAGATAAACGTCGGTTGCCAATACGCACGTGTTTCTTATCGAGTTGCGGATGGGCAATACTACGGGGTGTCGGGGAAGGCTCAGCCTTCACCCCCGACATTGGGGAAACAACGGGGGAAATCACATGATCGGATCAGGGCACACGGCGCACACCGCCGGTGGCCAGTCCTCCTCTGCCGTGTCTCGGCAGAGCGCGTCAACGCGAGCGTTGACCTCCCGTCATTTCACTGAAGACTTCTGGCCGGCGTCGCTCCTTTGGGGGGCAGGCGTGAGTGCTGGTAAGACGGGAGTCGCAGCCGCGAGCCCGAGATTTCCTATTCATCGAGTTCACTTGGAAGGAGTGAAATGATGACTCGCAAGCCGTTCCGTATTCTTACGGCTGCTTTTGCGGCGGTCGCGGTTGCTGCCTTGAGTTTTGTGGCGCCTGCTGCGAATGCTGCTCCGCTGACGTCGACGATCGACGATACCCGTGAGGGCACGCTGACGATCACCAAGTACGAGGGTCCTCGTGTGACGTCTGCGGATTGCCCGAATGATGGCACCGCGCTGGATGCTTCGTGCTTCGAGGGCAAGACCGCCCTGGCCGGTGCCGAGTTCACCATCTGGCAGGTGCCCGGGGTTGACCTCACCACCAACGACGGCTGGGCCGCTGCTCGGACGTACTACAACGCTGGCACGATGGACACCACCGGTATGACCCCGGTTGCCGTCGGCACCACCGATGCGAACGGCCAGCTGGTCTTCGACGAGCTGCCCGTGGGCCTCTACTACGTGGTGGAGACCGCTCCGCCGCCGGCCGCCGATGGCGCCACCTACACCGGTGCCGTGCCGTTCTTCATCACCATGCCGATGACCGCTGCCGACGACGCGTCGTGGTCCTACGACCTCAACGTGTACCCGAAGAACTACAAGCAGGACGCGCCGCACAAGGCCGTGCTTGATGGCAACGGTGACCCGCAACTCGGTATCAAGGTGGGCGACACCGTCACCTTCCGGATCTCGAGCGAGCTGCCGGCGTACGGCGACGTCGTGTCCTGCCCGGCCGCGGGCAGCGATGTGTATGGCCCCGCCGATGGCGTTGTCAACTACTGCGATCTCGCCTACTACTACGTCGAGGATTACTTCGTCGAGAACCTCGACAACATCGACGTGGCCGGCGTGAAGCTGGTGGCCGGCGACGCCGACCCGACGCTGAACGGCACCCCGGCCCTGCCCGTCACGTTCGTTGAAGGCACCGATTACATCGTGCAGGAGAGCGCCAACGGTCAGAACGTGCGCGTGTGGTTCCTGTCGGCCGGCTTGACCAAGCTCGCCCAGAACGGTGGCGCCCAGGTCGTGGTGGACTACACCGCCGAGGTTGTCTCCATCCCCGAGGACGGCCTGATCGAGAACCAGGCCTACGTGTTCACCCCGCCGGTGGGCACCCCCGGCTCCGACGTGCCGTGGCCGCCGCTGTACCCGCCGGATGGCGAAGAGCCCCCGGGCCCGGGTGACGACACCCCGCCGCCGCCGCCGGGCGACGAGCCCCCGGGTGACGAAGAGGAGCCTCCTGGTGGCACCCCCACCAACGAGACCGTCCAGAAGTTCGGCAAGATCCGCATCGTCAAGGTCGGTCAGCTGAGCGAGACCGAGGGCGACACCGAGCCCATCCAGGCCACGTTCGAGATCTACCGCGCGGTGCCGACCGGCACCCAGACCCAGCCTCAGGCGTACACCTGTGACGCCGCCGCGCTGCAGGGTCAGACCGCACTCGACACGTTCACCACTGACGCCACCACCGGCGAAGGTGTGTCCAACGTGATGCTGCGCCTCTCGAACTGGTACAACGACGGTGTCGAGCAGTCCGATAACCCGGTGGGTAACAACGACGGCTACCTTGACGGTGGGCAGTACGCCACCAAGTACGGCATCCAGTCCTACTGCCTGGTCGAGGTGGAGGCCGCTGACGGCTACCAGCTGCTCGCCGATCCGGTGAAGTTCGACCTCACCGTCGCGGGCGCCACCACCCTCTACGAGGGCCAGGAGATCGTCAACCTGCCCGACAACTTCGACAACGACCTGCCGTTGACCGGTGGTCAGGGCATCGCCCTCTTGTCGATCGGTGGCTTGGCGCTCATCGGTGGTGGCCTCGGCTACTACACCATGACCTCGCGGAAGCGTCGTCAGACCGCCTGATAATGGTCCCTGTGGGGGCGCCGGGAGGAAACTAACGGCGCCCCACGAAGGGCCATCAACCAAGACTCACCTCCTCGTGAGGTGAACAATCGCCACGGGTGGCGAGGGAACCCCCGCCCCTCGCCGCCCGTTGGCCACTTCATAAGCACTTATCGACTTGTTAGACTCTGGATGAGCCTGTATTGAAGGCCCCGGAATCCATGCGAAGAAATTGAGGGGAGGCCTCGCATGACCGCAACGCTGGATCGCCCGCCGCGTCGGCGCCGCGGAATGGCCCCCCGGCAGGAGCCCATCGCTCGCCGCCCCGTTGCTGAGGCCCCCACCAAGCGCCGCCTGCGCTTCTTCCCCATCCTGCTCGTGCTCGCCGGCATCCTGGTGCTCCTGTACCCAGTGGCCGCGACGCAGTACAACAACCAGATCCAGCAGGAGATGGCCCACAAGTACCGCAACGACGTACAAGCTGCCGCCCCCGCTGACCTTTCAGCCGAGCTGGCTGATGCCCAGGCCTACAACGATTCGTTGCACGGAGGCATCCCCATCCTTGACCCGTGGCTGCTCGACGTTGCCCGTGACCCGGGCTCCGATGAGTACAAGCGCTACGCGAGTCAGCTTGACGTGTTCGACGTCATGGCCCGCGTGAAGGTGCCCTCGGTGGGCATCGACCTGCCCGTGCGGCACGGCACCGATGAAGATGCCATCGCCAACGGAGCCGGTCACCTCTACGGCACGTCGCTGCCCATCGGCGGCTTGGGCACCCATTCGGTGCTCACCAGCCACACGGGCATGCCGAACGCCACGCTGTTCGACCCGCTGATCGACGTCAAGGAGGGCGATCTCCTCCTCGTTGAGGTGCTGGGAGAGACCCTCGCCTACGAGGTGGACCAGATCAAGATCGTGCTGCCGAATGAGATCTCGGACCTGTCGTCCGAGCCCGGCCACGATTACCTGACGGTGTTCACCTGCACCCCGTACGCCGTCAACACCCACCGGCTCCTCGTGCGCGGCGAGCGCGTGCCCTACACGCCCGAAATCCAGCAGATCTCCGAGGAGAGTGACTCCGGGATCCAGATGCAGCCGTGGATGTGG
>JAUNRO010000274.1:3369-4349 GCA_030544185.1 Propionibacteriaceae bacterium
CGACGAGATGGAGTTCCACGCCACCTTCAAGATGGAGGCCTGGATGTGGTGGCTCGTCGGCGGCGCCGGCGTGGGCCTCACCGCCGTCGTGATCCTGTACGCCCGCGAACGCCGGGCGAACAAGCGCGCGGCGGCCAGCGCCTAGGGCGGGGCAGCGGGGGTCAATGTTGCGTCAGTCTGAGCACCGCGTGCGGCGTCGGCAATGGCCGCACCGCCTCATCATCAGCGTGCTCATGGTGGCGGGTGCCATCGTTTTCGTCCTGCCGGTGGCCCAGACGTTCCTCAACGGAGCCGAGAGCGCCGAGCGGTCCGTCGAGTATGAGCAACAGATCGATGCCGCGCCCCAGGAGGAGTTGCTGGCCTCCTACGCAGAGGCCGAAGAGTACAACCAGGCGATGACCGATGAGGCGCTGCTGCGCGACCCCTGGGGCGACGACCCGGCCACCAGCAGCCCCGCGCAGATGGCCTACAAACGGTTGCTATCCGGTGCGGATGCCATGGGGCGGGTGCTCCTCCCCAGGGTGAAGATCGATCTGCCCATCTATCACGGCACGGACAAGGCCACGCTGCTGCGCGGCGCCGGCCACATCTACGGCACGTCGCTGCCCGTCGGCGGCGAGAGCACCCATTCCGCGATCGCCGCCCACACCGGGTTCCGGGCGCACACCTACTTCGACCGGCTGCCGGAGGTCCGGCAGGGCGACGTGTTCCACCTCGACGTCGCCGGCGGGCGCCTCAGCTATGAGGTGGACCAGATCCTGTACGTGTTGCCTCACGAGATTGACCACATCCGCGTCGTGCCCGGCGCGGATCTGGTGACCCTCATCACCTGCTGGAAGCCGCCGGAGAACGCCTACCGACTCCTCGTGCGGGGCCACCGGATTCCCACCGTGCCCGTTGCCAACGATGTGACCAGCGGGATGAACTCCCCGGATTCCCCCGGCCCGATCGAGACGCCAGAGCCGGTTGAGACCCCGGTC
>JAUNRO010000275.1 GCA_030544185.1 Propionibacteriaceae bacterium
GGACCCGGCCCCCGGTCCTGCCGCGGATTTCAACCCCGTATCGCTGTCCGATCAGGCCTTGCACGCCCCGCCCGGCCCCCCGATGGTGGACCTATGTCCACAAACAGACCTGCCCCAGGAGAACGTGCACCGGATAGCGATGACGCCGGCGCGGAGAGCCCACCGCACCGGGCTGACCTCGCCGAGGAATATCGCGAACACACCGTGAACCGCTATGGGATTGCGCCGTGGGTGTTCTGGCCGGCCGCCGTCATCACCCTCGGGTTCGTGGCCGTCGCTGCGCTGTTCCCGCAGGGACTGCAGACTGCGCTTTCGGCTGCGAACACGTGGGTGGTGGATTCGATCGGTTGGTATTACGTCTGCCTGGTGTTCGTCTTCGTCGTCTTCGTCCTCTTCATGGGGTTGTCGCGCTTCGGCGAGATCCGCCTCGGCAAGGACGACGATGAGCCGGAGTTCGGTCTCGTTCCCTGGTTCGCGATGCTGTTCGCGGCCGGCATGGGGATCGGCCTGGTGTTCTGGGGTGTCGCCGAGCCGCTGAACCACTATGGCTCGCCGCCGCCGGGGGTTCAGGGCGAACCGGAAGCCCTGGCCCAGTCCGCCATGAACATCACGTTCCTGCACTGGGGTCTGCACGCCTGGTCGATCTACATCGTCGTCGGGCTCGCGGTGGCGTACGCCGTCCATCGCCGGGGCCGACCGGTCTCGATTCGCTGGGCGCTCGAGCCGCTGCTCGGCGACCGGGTGAAGGGCTTCTGGGGCAATGTCATCGATGTGGTGGCCATCGTGGGCACGCTGTTCGGTGTGGCGACCTCGCTGGGCTTCGGCGTGGCCCAGATCAGTGCCGGGCTCAGCCACCTCGGCATAGCCGAGGACAACCCAGGATTCCAGCAGATCCTGGTGGTGGCCATCACGCTGGTCGCCACGGTATCGGTGGCGACCGGCATCGGCGCGGGGATCAAATGGCTGTCGAACATCAACCTCGCCATGGCGGCCGGGCTGTTGGTGGTCCTCCTCATTCTGGGGCCCAGCCTGTTCATCCTCCGGGAAGTCATTCAGAACGTGGGCTCCTACCTGCAGAACTTCCTCCAGCTGTCGTTCCGCACCTTCTCCTTCCGGGGGGACTCCGGGACCGAGTGGTTGCGTGATTGGACGACGTACTACTGGGGCTGGTGGATCAGCTGGTCTCCGTTCGTGGGCATGTTCATCGCGCGCATCTCCCGTGGCCGGACGATTCGCGAGTTCGTCTTCGGCGTGCTCCTGGTGCCCACGCTGCTCACGATCGTGTGGTTCTCCGTGCTCGGAGGCTCTGCTCTTTATCGAGAGCTCTCCGGCGCCGGTGGAATGGTGGCCGAGGACGGTTCGGTGGATACGAACCTGGCGTTGTTCCAGCTGCTCGAGGCCTATCCGGGCGCAGCCGTTCTGTCGGGCCTCTTCGTGCTGGTCATCATGATCTTCTTCGTGACGAGCTCGGACTCCGGTTCCTTTGTCGTCGACATGATCGCCTCCGGTGGCGACCCGAACCCGCCCCTGTGGAGCCGAATCTTCTGGGCCCTCATGGAGGGCGCGATCTGCTTCGTGCTTCTCCTGGCTGGCGGGACCGCGGCGCTCAGCGCCCTGCAGACCATGGCGATCCTTGTCGCAGCGCCCTTCACCATCGTCATGATCCTCATGATGGTGGCCACGTTCCGGGCCGTTCACGTGCATCTGGCCGAGATCCGTCGGTTGGAGCGCCAGGTTCTGGTCCGGGAGTTGCAGCGCGAGATCGAGGAGGGGCTGATCAGCTCCGGCATCCTCGACGCACACCCGCACCAGGACCTGCCGTCGCTGCCGACGATGCTGCCGCCACGGCCGAAGCACCCGCGGCAAACGGGCGCCACCCAGGACCCGGGCGACCCGCAGTGACCGTTCTCCCCCGTGACAGGATGAGCCCATGAGAGCTGCACTGATCGATCGCTTCGGTGGACCTGATGAGCTGTACATCGGCGAGGCCCCGATGCCCGAGCCCGCCGCGGACGAGGTCGTGCTCAAGGTGCTCACGGCGGGGACGAACCCGCTGGACTACAAGACCCGCGACGGCTCCTCCGGCCTGGCGAAGAAGCTCAGCGCCGACGACTTCCCGCTGATTCTCGGCCGCGAGGCGTGTGGGGTGATCGAGTCGCTCGGCGCCGGCGTCAGCGGATTCGAGACCGGCCAAACAGTGTTCGGGATGCCGGCGCTGACCCATCGGGCGGGCTCCTATGCCGATTACGTCGCGATGCCGGTCGACTGTCTCGCGCCGGTGCCGGCCGACGCCGACCCGATCGTGTTCGGTGGCACCGCGCTCGTGCTGTCGACCGCGATCACGGCGGCCATCGACCAGGGCAAGGTCCAAGCGGGGGAGCGGGTGCTCGTCCACGGCGGCAGCGGTGGCGTCGGCCAGCTGGCCGTGCAGTTGTGCCGACGGGCCGGGGCGGATGTGTGGGCGACCGCCTCGACCGCGAACCAGGACCGGCTGCTCGAGCTCGGTGCGCACCCGATCGACTATTCGACCCAGGACTTCACTCAGGTCAGCCCGAAGATGGACCTCATCATCGACGGCTCCTATTTCACGACGTTCGAGCCCAGCCTCGACCACTTGAGCGAGGGTGGCCGGATCGTCGTGCTGCCGTCCCTGGCCGATCTCACCCCGGCGCAGGAGCGGGGCATCGAGGCACACATCCCGTCGTTCGGGCCGATGCCCGACCGGCTCGCCGAGCTGGCCCCGGACATCGCCTCGGGGGCGCTGTCGATCGAGGTCGCGGCCGTGCTGCCGCTGGCGCAGGTCGCCGAGGCGCACCGGCGTCTCGAGACCGGGCACTCCCGCGGCAAGATCGTGCTCGATCTGCGCACCTGACCGACCGGGATCATTGGGTCACGGCGGTCTGGGCCCCTCACGCCTCGCCGGGCTGCAGCACCATCGCGATGGAGTTGATGCAATAGCGCAGGTCCGTCGGCGTGCCATAGCCCTCGCCGGCGAACACGTGGCCCAGGTGCGAGTCGCACGCCGCGCAGCGCACCTCGGTGCGCGCATAGCCCAGCAGGTGATCGGTGTGATAGGTCACTCGCTCCTCGGCGAGCGGCGCGAAGAATGACGGCCACCCGCAGTGGGAGTCGAACTTGGTCTCGCTGCGGAACAGCTCGGCGTCGCACGCCTTGCACCGATAGACCCCGACGGTCTTCGTATCCGTGTATTCCCCGACGCCCGGGGGCTCCGTCGCCGCTTGGCGCAGGACCTTGAACTCCAGGTCGCTGAGCTGCGCACGCCACTCGGCCTCGGTCTTGATGACGGTGGGCTTGATGTCCTGGTGTTCTGACATGTGCCCACCCTAATCGTCGAGGCGAATGACCACGTCCGCGCGCTCCGCGGTCGGGGCGACGAGCCGGGCGTTCGGCTCGTCCACCCGCGCCACCCAGGCGAGGGCGTCCGCGGACGATTCCCCGCCACGGGTACGCCGGGCGACCAGCCGCTCGCGTCGTGCCTGCGGGCTCAGGTCCAGGAACCAGGTCTCATCGAGCAGGTCCCGGACCTCGCTCCAGCCGGGGGTGTCCAGGAGCAGATAGTTGCCCTCGGTGATCACCAGTCGCACCTCGGGCCCGACCGGGATCGCGCCGGCCACTGCGATCTCGCCGGCGCGGTCGAACCGCGGCGCGTACACCACCTCCGGTCCGCCCGCCCGCAGCCGCTCCAGCATCGCTCGATAGCCCGCCACGTCGAAGGTGTCCGGCGCGCCTTTGCGGTCGCGGCGCCCCAGCCGCACCAGTTCCTCGTTGGCCAGGTGGAACCCATCCATCGGCACGACCACCGCGCGCGGCCCCATCGCCTCGGCCAGCCCGCGGGCGACCGTCGACTTGGCCGATCCCGGCCCGCCGGCGATGCCGAGGATCCGCCGCCCGCCCCGATCCAGCAATGCCTGCATCCGCTCGATGAGCACGTTCATCTCCACCCGCCGAGGCTATCGGCGGTGGCGCCCGCGGGCGGGGATGGCGGGCGGTTTAGGGTGGCGCTCATGGCAACGAAGGCCGTCGAGATCGAGGTGGGGGAGCGCACCGTCCGCATATCCAGCCCGGACAAGGTCTATTTCCCCGAGCTGGGGCTGACCAAGCTCGATGTGATCCACTATTACGCGGCCGTCGGCGACGGCCTGCTCGCTGCGCTGCGGGAGCGCCCGACGACCATGGAGCGCTGGCCCGGTGGCGTACGCGAGGGCATGCGGTTGGTGACCCGGATGGGCGACGGCGGCGATGCGTTCTATCAGAAGCGTGTGCCCAAGAACGCACCCGACTGGGTCCGGACGGCGACGATCACCTTTCCATCC
>JAUNRO010000276.1 GCA_030544185.1 Propionibacteriaceae bacterium
CCCGCAGGCGATCATCGAGGCCGTCGACACCAACGCGCTCGCGCTCGAGCTGACTGCCGCGAACGCGCGGGCCGCTGGCGTCGCCGACCGGGTGCGTACGCTCCTGCCCGCCGACGCCGACGCCGGCGCCCGCTATGACGAGATCTGGTCCAACCCGCCGATCCGAATCGGCAAGGAGGCGCTGCACGAACTGCTGCTCACGTGGCTGCCGCGCCTTGCACCAGGCGGCTTCGCGCGCCTGGTGGTGGGCCGCAACCTCGGTGCGGACTCGCTGCAGAAGTGGCTGATCGGGCAGGGGTATGCCTGCGGGCGCGTCGGGTCGGCCAAAGGTTTCCGGGTCTTCGAGGTGACCCCCGCCTCTTGATTTGTCGACATGCCGGCGTACAGTCGACACAACGCGGCGGCACCGCCGCCCAAGAGCGAGGAGGCCCTATGGGTATCGGCGACAAGATGGAAAATGCTGGCCAGGACGTCGGCGGCAAAGCCAAGGAAGCGGCCGGCAAAGTATCCGACAATGAGCGCCTCGAGGCCGAGGGCAAGGCCGACCAGGCCGGCGCGAAGGCCAAGAAGGCCGGTGAGAACGTCAAGGACGGCGTGAAGGACATCACGCGCTGATCCGGGACTCCCCGGGGGGTACGCCGCAGTCGCGGGGTGCCCCCTTTCTCGTTTCGGCTCGCCTCACCAGCCGACGGGATCCCCCCTCGAGGGGATCGAGACCCTGTTGTTAGGCTCCCCAAAGGGCCGGACGTCGCCTCCTGGGTGACCCGCACCGGCCAGCCCGGCGCTCGCACGACAGCGCTACGAACACCTGCAGACCTGGAGGAACACGGCATGACCTATTCACTGCCCGATCTCGACTATGACTACAACGCGCTGGCTCCTTCCATCGCACCCGAGATCATGGAGCTGCACCACAGCAAGCATCACGCGACCTACGTGACCGGCGCGAACACGGCCGTGGAGAAGCTCGCCGAGATCAGCAAGTCCGGCGACCTGGGCACGATCAACAAGCTGGAGAAGGACCTCGCCTTCAACCTCGGCGGTCACATCAACCACTCCGTCTTCTGGAAGAACATGTCCCCCGACGGCGGTGGCGAGGCCACCGGCGATCTGGCCGACGCCCTCGGCGAGACCTTCGGCGGTTTCGAGCAGTTCCAGAAGGCCTTCAACGCCAACGCCCTCGGCGTGCAGGGCTCGGGCTGGGGCGTGCTCGCCTATGACACCTTCGGCCAGCGCCTGAACCTGCTGCAGGTCTTCGACCACCAGGGCAACCTGCCGGCCGGCCAGGTCCCGGTCCTGCTGCTCGACATGTGGGAGCACGCGTTCTACCTGCAGTACAAGAACGTCAAGCCCGACTTCGTCAACGCCTGGTGGAACGTCGTCAACTGGAACGACGCCAACGACCGCCTGGCCAAGGCGAAGGCCGCGCAGGTCTTCTGATCCTCACGCTCCACAGGGCAAGGGGGCCGGTCCTTCGGGACCGGCCCTTTCCTGTTGCCCGCGCGAGCGGGCGCCTGGGCCACCCGACGCCGCAGCAGGTCTCAGGCCTGGGCGTGCGCGGCGTACACCGCCAGCAATTCCGCATCGTCGACGGACTTCGGGTCGACGACCTCCTCGACCGGGCGGCCCTGCAGGATCCGCTTGATCGGCACCTCCAGCTTCTTGCCCGTGCGGGTGTGCGGGATCGCGGGGACCGCGATGATGTCGTCGGGGACGTGGCGGGGTGAGGCGTGGGTGCGGATCGCGGAGCGGATCTTCTCAGCGAGCGCGTCGTCGAGTTCCACCCCCGCGGCCGGCACCACGAACAGCGGCATCCAATAGCCGCCGTCCGCCCGCTCGACGCCCACGACCAGGGCCTCGGCGATCTCCGCCAGCGGCTCGACGGCGGCATAGATGTCGGAGCTGCCCATCCGCACGCCGTGCCGGTTGAGCGTGGAGTCCGACCGGCCGTGGATGACGACCGAGCCGCGGTCGGTGATCGTGATCCAGTCGCCGTGGCGCCACACGCCGGGGAACAGATCGAAATAGGCCTCCGCATAGCGCTCGCCGTCGGCGTCGTTCCAAAAGTGCAGCGGCATCGACGGCATGGGCTTGGTCACGACGAGCTCGCCGACCTCACCGTGGACCGGCCGGCCCTTCGGATCGAACGCCTCGACCGCGGTCCCGAGGCACACCACCGACAGCTCACCGGGCCACACGGGCGCCGTCGGCACCCAGCCGACGAACGCCGACACCACGTCGGTGCCGCCACTGATCGGAGCCACCGCGACGTGTTCGCCGACCTGGTCGCGGACCCACCCGAACGAGGCGGGCGGCAGCACCGACCCGGTCACGCCGAGCACCCGGAGGTCACCGAGGTCGTGGTCGGTCCCGGGGTTGAGCTGGTTGCGTTCGCAGGCCTGGAGGTATGCCGGGCTGGTGCCCAGCACGTTCACCTTCAGCTCGGCCGCCAGGCGCCACAGCTGGTCGCGCTCCGGATGGCCCGGGCTGCCGTCATAACAGACGATCGTGGCGCCCACCAACAGCCCGGCGACCTGATAGTTCCACATCATCCAGGACGGCGAGGTATACCAGAAGAACACATCCCCGGCCGTCAGATCCGAGTGCAGCGAGATCTGCTTGAGGTGCTCGAGCAACACTCCGCCGTGCCCGTGCACGATGCCCTTCGGCTTGCCCGTGGTCCCCGACGAGAACAGCACCCACAGCGGGTGGTCGAAGCCCACGGGCACCGGCGACCACCCGTCCGGCGCGGACCCGGCGGCGTCGGCGAACCCGGAGACCCCCTCCAGCGCGAGCAGCTCGTCCAGCTCCAGGCCCAGCCGCGACACCACGAGTGTGGCCGGGTTGCCGAGCCCGTCGCGGAGCTCCGCGATCGCGGGCCGCCGGTCGTGGTCCTTGCCGGCATAGCGATAGCCGTCCGCGGCGATCAGCACCACCGGCTCCAGCTGGCCCAGCCGGTCGACCGCGGCCTGCGCGGAATAGTCCTGGCCGCACCCCGACCAGATCGCCCCGATGCTCGCCGCGGCCAGGAACGCGACCACGGCTTCGGCGATATTCGGCAGATAGCCGACCACCCGATCGCCCTCGCGTACCCCCAGCGAACGCAACGTCTCCGCCAGGCCCGCGACCTGGGCGGCCAGCTCGGCGAAGCTGAGATCGCGCGGAGCCGGCCCGCCGGGCTCGGCACGGTCGTGGATCGCGATCCGCAGCGCCGGATCGGTGTCGTCGTGGGCCCGCAAGACCTGGTCGGCGAAGTTGAGCCGCGCACCGGGGAACCACTGCGCCCCCGGCATCTCCGCAGACCCGAGCACCTGCTCGCCACGCTCCCCGATCACCTCGAAGTGGCGCCAGATCGAGTCCCAGAAGTCCTCCAGGTGATCGACCGACCACCCGAGCAGCGCGGGATAGTCCGGGACCGCGACGCCGTAGTGCTCCGCCACCCACCGCCGATAGGCCTCCACGGTCGAGGCGCGCACCGCCTCCTCGGTGGGGGTCCAGATCGGTTCGGTGTCGTGCGACGCCATGGTCGTCTCCTCGGCTCGATCACTCGGCCCCTGCATTCAAACACGGACCACTCACTGCGGCGGTGTGCCCTCGCGAACACTGGTGCCGAACTCGCGCTCGGCCCAGCGCGGCAGGGGCCGGCGGGTGAGCACCGAGCGCCAGACGGTGGCGACGGTGAACAGCACCATCGCGTTGTGGGAGTTCCAATAGGTGAAGCGGCCGAAGGGCAGGACATCGGTCACGGGGACGAAGGACACCTTGCCGGGGCGGTTCTCCCGCCTGCCCGCACAGACGTCGAGGGTCCGCCCGTCGATCGTCACCTGCACCCAGACGTGACCCATCCGCCACCAGGGATTGTCGTCCTGCCGGACGCGGGTGGCGAACACCCGCTCGGCGTCGAAGCCGAGCTCGCGCAGCACGAGCCAGAGCGCGGTGTTGTACTGATGGCAATAGCCCCGCGAGTTCCGGAACGCCCAGCCTGGGGTCTCCCACACGCTGAGGATCGAGTGGCGGGTGAATTTGCGGTGGACGAGGTCCTGGGCGTACGCCACGAGGTCCCAGCCCGTCAGACCGGTCTCGCGGCTCACGTGGGCGGCATCGGTGATCGTGCGCACACCCTCGGGTTCGGCGATCCGCGGGCGCGGGGCGCGGGCGATCACGGGTGCCACCGCCAGCCCCACGGCGGCCACCGGCCACCACCAGCGCCGGCCCAGGCGGGAGCGGGTCATCTGCGTGAGCACAGTCATTGCCGACCTCCTTGCTGGCACGCGGGACCAGCACGCCCCGCAACCGAGCCCGCCAGCGCGATTCAAAGG
>JAUNRO010000277.1 GCA_030544185.1 Propionibacteriaceae bacterium
TGCGCACGCATCAGCCGGAGCGCGGTGTCCGGGAGATCGCCCTTGGGACCCGGCCGCAGCGCCGTGGTGAGCGCCGCGCGGGCGAGCTCCCGCCAGACGTTCGGCGGGGCCGGCAGGTCGACCGGCTCGGGGAGATTGGTCATGTCAGGCTCCGATCAGGCTCTGGCCACAGATGCGCAGCACCTGCCCGGTGAGGGCCTGGCTGCCGGGCTGGGCGAGGAAGGCGATGGTCTCGGCGACGTCGATGGGCAGGCCGCCCTGCTGCAGTGAGTTGAGCCGGCGGCCGATCTCGCGCGGGGCGAGCGGCATGCGGGCCGTCATCTCGGTCTCGATGAACCCGGGCGCGACGGCGTTGATCGTGATGCCGCGGTCGGCGACGAGCGGGGCCGTGGCGTGGACGAGGCCGATCACGCCGGCCTTCGACGCCGCATAGTTCGTCTGGCCGCGCGCGCCGGCGATGCCGTTCTGGGAGGAGAGGCAGATGATGCGCGCGCCGTGGGCGAGCCCGCCGTGGCCGTCGGCGTGCGGGGCCAGCAGGGCCTCGTTGATCGCGAGCATTGAGCGGAGGTTGACGTCGAGCACCTGGCTCCAGCGCTCGGCATCGGTGTTCACGAACAGCTTGTCCCGCGTGATGCCGGCGTTGTGCACCACGATGTCGAGGCTGCCGTGGCGGGTGCGGCAGTGGTCGAGGATCTGCTGGCCCGCGTCCACAGCGGTGACATCGAGGGGGAGCGAGGTGCCGTGGACCGCGCTGATCGCCTTGGCGAGCGGACCCCCGGCGGCGGGAATGTCGACGCCGACCACGGTCGCACCGTCACGGGCGAGCACGTCGACGATCGCCGCGCCGATCCCCCGGGCGGCTCCCGTGACGACCGCGACCTTGCCGGCGAGCGGCTTCTCGCGCTCCTGGCTGAGGGGCTCGGCCGCACCGATCCGCAGGACCTGGCCGGCCACATAGGCCGAGCGGCCGGAGAGGAAGAACTCGACGGCGTTGGCGAGGGACGCCGAAATTGCGGCCGCCTCGGGCGCCGCGCCGGGCACCGGGGCGTACACCAGATTCGCCGTCGCCCCCGCCCGCAGCTCCTTGCCCAGCGAGCGCACGATCCCACTGAGCGCCTCCTGGGTCGCGACCTCGGTCGGGTCGGTGAGCTGCTGCGGGTCCGTGCCGATCACGACCACGCGGGCGTTCGGCGCGAGCCGCTTGACCGCCGGCGCCGCGATCGCCCGGAAGCGGTCGAGCGCGCCGAGGGCGCGGAGCTCGGAGAGGTCGATCACGATCCCCCCGAGCCGCGGGGACTCAGCGGTGTCACCGGCGGCGGGCGGGGTGAGGGGCCCCTCGACCTCGATCTCGAGGTGGTGGAGGCGGTCCAGGGTCGCCGGGAGATGACCGCCGTCCGGGGTCGGGTCCCCGATCGTGCCGATCGCTGCGACGAGCACGGGCTCAGCGCACAGGGGCTCCCGCGGGTTGAACCGGCGCAGGGCCATCGGGCGCGGCAGGCCGAGGCTCTTCGCCACCCTCGTGCCGATGCGGGTGGAGACGAGCTGGCCGTAGGCGTCGGACATCTCAGGCCGCCTCGAGAATCGCGGCGACACCGAGGCCGCCGGCGGCGCAGACGCACACCAGGGCGCGGCCGCCGTTCTTGTTCAGCAATTTCGCGGTGGTCGCGAGCATGCGGGCGCCGGTCGCGGCGAACGGATGCCCGGCGGCGACCGACCCGCCGTGCGGGTTGACCTTCGCGCGGTCGATGGCGCCGAGGGGAGCCTCGAGCCCGAGCCTGTCGGCGCACCACTGCGCCGACTCCCACGCCTTCATCAGCGCGAGCGGGGTGGAGGCGAACGCTTCGTGGATCTCATACAGGTCGAAGTCCTGCAGGGTCAGGCCGTTGCGCTGGAGCAGCCGCGCTGCGGCGTACGCCGGAGCCAGCAGCATCCCCTCCTGGCCGCCCACGAAGTCGACCGCCGCGGTCTCCGCATCGACGAACCACGCCTGCGGGCGCAGCCGGTGCTCCTCGGCCCATTCCTCGGAGCCGAGCAGGACCGTCGCCGCGCCGTCGGTGAGCGGCGTGGAATTGCCCGCGGTCAGCGTCGGGTCACCGAGGTCCTTGCCGAAGACGGTCTTGAGCTCGGCGAGTCTGGCCGCCGTCGTGTCGGGGCGCAGCGTCGTATCCCGCGTCACCCCCAGATAGGAGGTGACGAGGTCGTTGAAGAACCCGTCGTCCCAGGCCTTGGCGAGGTTCTGGTGGCTCGCGGCGGCGAACTCGTCCTGCTCGGCGCGGGTGATGCCCCAGGTCTTGTTGATGCGTGCCATGTGCTCGCCCATGCTCAGACCGGTGCGCGGCTCCGACGGGCTCGGCGCGACCGGCAGGAGGTGGTCGGCGCGGAAGCGGGAAAGGATCTTGAGCCGCTGCGTGGCGGTCTTCGCGTGGGTGAGGTCGAGCAGGATGCGCCGCAGACCCTCGCTCACGGCGATCGGTGCGTCGGAGGCCGAGTCCGCGCCGCCGGAGATCCCGGAGTCGATCTGGCCGACCGCGATCTTGTTCGCCACGGCGATCGTCGACTGCATGCCGGTGGCGCAGGCCTGTTGAACGTCGTACGCCGGAGTGTGCGGGTCGAGCGTCGTCCCGAGCACGGCCTCGCGGGTGAGGTTGAAGTCGCGGGCGTGCTTCATCACCGACCCCGCCGCGACCTCGCCGATGCGCTGGCCACCAAGGCCGAAGCGGGCGATCAGGCCCTCGAGTGCGGCGGTCAGCAGGTCCTGGGTCGAGGCCTTGGCGAACGTCCCGCCCGCGCGGGCGAAGGGTGTGCGGTTGCCGCCGAGGACGGCGACGCGGCGAACGGCAGTGGTCATGGTCGCTCCGGATCTGGACGATGGTCTGTCTGGGACAGGGCTGTCTGAGTCGCTGTGTCGCGTGGGGGCGCGTGGGGGACGCAACTAAATGTACCCTGCACTCAGAGTACCTGAAACCTTGGGTACCTGATATTTTCGGAGTCGTGAGCAACGAGGTCTCCGGGGCCGCAGTGGCCGACGGGCGTGCACGGCGGTGGGAGCAGCACAACGCCGAGCGGCGCGCCGCACTCGTGGACTCGTGCCTCCGCGCGATCCGGGCGCACGGCGCCGGAGTGGCGATGGACGACATCGCCGCCGAGGCGAGGACCTCCAAGACCGTCTTCTATCGCCACTTCACCGACCGTGCCGGCCTCTATCGCGCCGTCGCCGAGAAGGTCGGCCGCCGGATCGAGCGGGCGCTCAGGGATGTGCTCGGGGGCCTGGTGGGGGACTCGGGCGCTGGTCCGGGAGTTTCGCGGGCCGACCTGCTCGCCGTCGTCGAGGCCTACCTCGCGCTCGCCGAGGCGGATCCCGAGGTCTATCGGTTCGTCGTCCGCCCGCCCGCGCTCGAGGGCCGGGTGGCCGAACGGGAGGTCGTCGGCATCACCGACCGCGCCGCCGAGGTGCTGGCCGACTGGTTCGCGGGTTCGGTGGGGGAGCGCCGCGCCCAGGTCTGGTCCGTCGCCATCGTCGGGTCCGTCCACGCCTGTGCCGACCGCTGGCTCGCCGAGCCGTCCGCGCTGTCGCGCGAGGAACTGGTCGACGATCTCGTCGACCTCGCGTGGTCGGGGTTGGGTCGCAGCTGAGGCGCTGCGGTCGAGATCACGTGGTCTTCCGCGTGCTGTCCGTCAGTTCCGCGTCCCTGCCTTGCCCGCGGGTGACGTTGAGGTGGACTTTTCGTGTGGCGAAGGTGACATACTGACCATCGGGACTCGCGGACGTCGGGGGCTCTCTGGCATTGTGTCTCGGTTTCGGGTTTTTGACCGCCCTCAGATTGACCGGCGACCAGCGCTCCGCCTACGCTGGTGACGCGCTGTTGCCTGCGTGCTCCTCGGACGGAGCAGGGGTGCGCTCGTCGGGTCGGAACTCTTGAGGTGCTGATTGCTGCGGGGGCAGCGGTGCGCCCAAGACCCATATCCATCCATCGGAGCCCTAACTACATGACGTCCTCCCTCGAGGCCACTCCGCAGGTCGCGGTCGACGACCTCGGTTCGCCCGAAGCCTTCCTGCAGGCCATCGACAAGACCATCAAGTATTTCAACGACGGTGACATCGTCAGCGGCACTGTCGTCAAGGTTGACCGAGACGAAGTTCTCCTCGACATCGGTTACAAGACCGAAGGCGTGATTCCTTCCAAGGAACTGTCCATCAAGCACGATGTGGACCCCTTCGATGTCGTCCAGGTTGGTGACGAGGTGGAAGCCCTCGTCCAGCAGAAGGAGGACAAGGAGGGTCGCCTGATCCTGTCCAAGAAGCGCGCCCAGTACGAGC
>JAUNRO010000278.1 GCA_030544185.1 Propionibacteriaceae bacterium
TCCGCGAGCTCGTCGATGCTCACCCCGGCATCGTCTGCGCGATCCATCGGGGCCTGCTCGAGGGCGCGATCGGCCCTGATGCGTCCGGGCCTGAGGCCACCGTGGCCTTGGAACCTTTCACCACCCCCGCCGTGTGCACGGTGCGGCTGAGCGAATCCGCCGAGCAGCATTAGTCAGGAGAGCCCCATGACCGCTATTACGCCGACCCTCGCCCTGGTCGAGGAACTGCTGGAGGAGGCGAGGGCTGCTCGAGCCCACCGGGCCTCGCGGACGGTGTCCGGTGGGCGCGAGCGCGCCATGCGCCAGACGCTGATCGCGCTCACCGCCGGAGCTGAACTCGGAGAGCACGAGTCGCCGGGCGAAGCCACCCTCCTCGTGCTCGCGGGAGAGGTGGTGTTGCGTGCCGGCGGCGATGCCTGGCCGCTGCGCACCGGTGACCACATCGAGATCCCGCGCGTACGCCATTCCGTGCACGCCACCGCCGACGCCGCCTTTCTGCTGACCGCGGTGCCGGAGGAGCGCGGAGGCGCCTGAGCGCCTTCGTCCAGGGCCTCACTCATCCCCGCGGCCTCCGAGTGAGCGTCTGCTAACGGGGCCGGAGCCCCGCGTCCGGTTTGACCTGGAACTATTGGGGAAATTGATTGCCATGACAACGACGTCAACCACTCGCTCCCAGCGGGTCGCGGTCCAGCCGGTCTCGGTCCGCGTTCCGCCGCGCCAGCGCGCGGGTGCCAAGATCGTGTCGGTCATCGCCTCGACCGACCACAAGACCGTGGGCCGGCTCTATATCTTCACCGCCTTCGCCTATTTCCTGATCGGCGGTGTCATGGCCTTGGCCCTGCGGGCCGAACTCGCGTTCCCCGGGATGCAATATCTCGAGCTGAACACCTTCAACCAGCTGTTCACCCAGCACGGCACGATCATGCTGCTGCTGTTCGCCACACCGCTGTTCGCGGGCTTCGCCAACTTCGTGATGCCGCTGCAGATCGGCGCTCCCGATGTGGCCTTCCCGCGGCTGAATGCATTCTCCTATTGGGTCTATGTCGTTGGCTCGCTGGTCGTGATGTCCGCGTGGTTGACCCCGGAGGGACCGGCGGCCTTCGGCTGGTTCGCCTATACCCCCTTGTCCAACGAGGTGCATTCCCCCGGAGCCGGCGGCGACCTCTGGCTGGTCGGGCTCTATCTGGTGGGGATCTCCTCGATTCTCGGCGCGGTCAACTTCATCACCACGATCGCCTGCCTGCGGGCGCCCGGGATGACGATGTTCCGGATGCCGATCTTCACCTGGAACATTCTCGCGACCTCATTGATGGTGCTGATGGCGTTCCCGGTGCTCGGTGCGGCCTTGCTGGTGCTGGAGGCCGATCGGCGGCTCGGGACGCACGTCTTCGACCCCGCCAACGGTGGGCCCATCCTGTGGCAGCACCTGTTCTGGTTCTTCGGCCACCCCGAGGTCTACATCATCGCGATTCCGTTCTTCGGGATCGTCACCGAGATCATCCCGGTGTTCAGCCGCAAGCCCGTCTTCGGATATATCGGCCTGGTCGGGGCCACCTTCACGATCGCTGTGCTGTCGATGGCCGTCTGGGCCCACCACATGTTCGCCTCCGGCGCGGTGTCCCTGCCGTTCTTCGCGTTCATGAGCTATCTCATCGCCATCCCGACCGGGGTGAAGTTCTTCAACTGGATCGGCACCATGTGGCGTGGTTCGGTCAGCTTCGACACGCCCTTGTTGTGGTGCGCGGGCTTCCTGACCACGTTCCTCTTCGGCGGCCTCACCGGCGTGATCCTGGCCAGCCCACCGCTGGACTTCCACGTGACCGACACCTATTTCGTCGTCGCGCATTTCCACTATGTGGTGTTCGGCACGGTGGTGTTTGCCATGTTCGCCGGGTTCTATTTCTGGTGGCCCAAGATGTTCGGGCGGATGCTCCACGAGACCTGGGGAAAGTTCCACTTCTGGGTGTTGTTCATCGGCTTCCACACGACGTTCCTTGTGCAGCATTGGCTCGGGGCCGAGGGCATGCCGCGACGCTATGCCGACTATCTGCCCAATGAAGGCTTCACCGCCCTCAACCAGGTGTCCACGGTCGGCGCGTTCCTGCTGGGCTCGTCGATGATCCCGTTCGCCATGGCTATCTGGCGCTCGACGCCGATCCCGGCGGAACTGGAGGATCCGTGGGGCTGGGGCCGCTCGCTGGAGTGGGCTACGACCTCGCCGCCGCCGCGCAGCAATTTCTATCGGCTGCCGGTGATCCGCTCGGAGTCGCCCGCGTTCGACCTGCATCATCCGACGGCCCTCGCCCTGGAGCCAGACCCGTCGGTTTCCACTGACCGGCAGACCGCCCACGCCGGTCCGGAGGATCCGGACCGCGCGCGATCGCTGGAGGAAGAGATCTAGTTCTGCTGCGCAATGGCGGGTGGGGGTCGCGGGCGCCCGGCGGAGCTGCGACGCCGAGACGAACGCTCCACCAAGGTGATCAACGCGAACTTGCGATGCCGCGCGAACTGTTGGAGCCACGCCGTGCATGGCCCAGTCCGCCGGGGACCCGGCAGGTGCGGTGGGCCGGCAGATGCGCGGTGCTCCTGTTGGCGCCCCCAATCGTCTCGATGTGTCCCCATTGCTGCACCGACGCCCCATTCCGTGCCTTCCTGCCCCCCGTGCATGGGGGGCGCGGAGGCAGGCAAGGGGGCCACCAGGGACGACCGGGGGCGCCATGGCCTCTGGACGGGGAGGCTCGATGGCAGCGGCGCCGAATCGGTCAGTTTTCGAGCGCAGCGACACGCAGGCGCGGCGAGCGGGGGCTGCGGGCAGCCACGAGTTGTCGGGCGACCCAGCAGACGTCGTGGTGGTGTCGGCTGTGCGAAATCCCCGTCCAGTGCCCCGACCTGGCCGGTTTCCCCTTGTCAGCCACATCGGTGATCACGCTGAACGTGGATTCTGCGCAGAAGGGCCGAGCTCTCGGGCCGGTCGATCGGCAAGAATGCCGCCATGGCTCTTGAGATCGACACCATCCGCGGGCTGCCGAAGGTCGCCCTCCACGATCACCTCGACGGCGGCGTGCGACCGCAGACCCTCATCGACATCGCTGTCGAGATCGGTCACGCGCTGCCGGCGACACAGGCGCCCGCGCTCGCGGAGTGGTTCTTCGAGGCCGCCGACTCGGGCTCCCTCGTGCGCTATCTCGAGACCTTCGACCACACGATCGCGGTCATGCAGCGGGCGGAGGACCTGCAGCGAGTCGCGCGCGAGTTCGTCGAGGACCAGGCGGCGGACGGGGTGGTGTACGCCGAGGCGCGCTGGGCGCCGGAGCAGCATCTCGCCGGCGGCCTCACTCTGGTCGAGGCCGTTCACGCCGTGCGCGACGGGTTGATCGAGGGGATGGCCGCCTGCACCGAGCAAGGGATGCCGATCATCGTGCGGCAGGTCATCAGCGCCATGCGCCAGGCCGACAACGGGCTGCGGATCGCCGAGCTCGCCGTGGCCGAGCGGGAGGCGCTGGTCGGCGGCTTCGACATCGCGGGGCCCGAGGACGGCTTCCCGCCGAGCCTCATGGCGGAGACGTTCCAGTATCTGCGGCGTCACAACCTGCCCTATACGATCCATGCCGGCGAGGCGGCCGGACCTGAGTCAGTCTGGGAGGCGGTGCAGCTCATGGGCGCCGATCGCATCGGCCATGGCGTCCGCATCGTCGAGGACCTCGTCAACGGCGAGGTCGCACCCGGCACCCTCGCCGCGTACGTCCGTGATCGCCGCATCGTCCTCGAGGTCTGCCCGACCTCCAACCTGCAGACCGGCATCGCCGCCCGCTATGCCGAGCACCCGTTCGGTCAGCTCGAGCGGCTCGGATTCACGGTGACCGTGTCGTGCGACAACCGGCTGATGAGCGGCACCACCCTGTCGCAGGAGTTCGCCCATCTCAGCGAGGCTTTCGGTTATGGCGCCGAGGACTTCCGCCGCTTCACCCTCGCCGCGCTCGACACCGCTTTCCTCGATCAGCCCGAGCGCGCGCGGCTCCGGGCACTGGTGGAAGCCGGCTATCACGTGGGCTGATCGCGGGCGTGGGCCGATTCGGGCACGGGTCCGGAGCGGCCATTCGCGCAATTTCGTGCCTGAGCGGGGGGTGCAACTGGATAGTGCAGATGCACCCCCGATCTACGCACGAAATTGCGCGCGTAGACACGTGTGGTCATCAACGACGACGCGCGGGGTGTGGGCCTATCACCCGAAGGAGTTGTCCATCACCACCTATGGGTTTTGACCTGCTGGGCGGGTGAGACTCATACGCGTTGTTGTGGTGGTGGGTC
>JAUNRO010000279.1 GCA_030544185.1 Propionibacteriaceae bacterium
CCGGCATAAAGCGCCACGTGGCTGATGCCGGAGTAATAGAACACCAAGTCACCAGGCGCGAGGTCGTTGACCGAGACGGCGCGCCCGGCG
This sequence comes from Propionibacteriaceae bacterium, assembly GCA_030544185.1. Next base: position 91 of record JAUNRO010000279.1, read on the forward strand.
CCGAACTGTGCCTGCGAGGTCCGCGGGAGCGACACGCCGGCCGAGCGCCAAGCCGAGCCGGTCAGGCCGGAGCAGTCGTAGCCGTTCGGGCCGGTGCCGCCGTAGATGTAGGGCTTGCCGATCTGGGCTCGGGCGAACGCCAGGGCGGCCAGACCGCGGGAGCTGGAGGTGCCCGAAGAGGCAGGGGGCGGAGCCGCCTGGGTGGCAGCCCTCGTGGTCGTTGCCGGGGCGGGAGCCCGGGTCGCGGACCGCGCGGCCGACGGCCGAGGCGTCGGGCTGGCCGTGCGCTCGCCGTCGCGGGAGGCGGCCTGCTCGCGCTGGGTGGCGGCCGCCTGCTCGGCGCGCTGGGCACGTTCGTCTTGCTCGGCCTGGGCGCGCTCCGCAGCAGCGGCGGCCTCGCGGGCCTGCCGCTCCTCCTCGGCCTGCAGGCGGGCGCGCTCCTCGGCAGTGAGACGCTCAAGCACCTTCTCGGCGTCGTCGAGCTTCTTGGCGGAGGCTTCGCGGGCTTTCTTGACCTCTTCGGTGGACTTGTCGATGGTCTCGACATCGGCCGCCGCGCCGCGCTTCATGTCGGCGAGGTTCGCCTGCTCTGCCTGGAAGTCCTGCAGGGCGCCGTTCTGGTTGGCGGTCACCTGCTGAATGGTCGCGTACTGGCTCAGGAACGAATCCGAATCCGCCCGCAGCAGCAGCTGAGCGGTGGGATCGAGATCGCGGTTCTGGAACTGGGCGAGCGCCACCTGGCCGACCTGGGCGCGCATGATGTTCACGCGCTCGGTCTGGGCTTTGACGTCGTCCTCACGGGTGGTGAGCCGCTTCTTGGCCTCATCGAGCTTGCCCTGGGCGGCGAGTGCCTCCTGGTCGAGGGCAGCCGCCTCCATCGCCAACTTGTCGACCTCGGCCTTCGCCTTGGCCACCGCATCGGGATCTGCATGGGCGGTGATCGGGAAGCCCGTCACCACCAGGGTTGCGATGGCAGCGCCAAGAACACCTGACCGCATCGCCTTCCGCACGCGTGCTGACACGCCCGTTCCCTTCGTCGACTACACCTAGACCCGATGGCCTGGACCACCGCTGAGCACACTAGGTCACGACAATATTACGCGCAAACTGAGATTCACTCAGCGAAACGGGTGTCCAGCCATGGCTGATGCTCAGTTTGCCGGGTCGGGGTCACTCCGCGCACGAGTCTCAACGGCGGCACCAGCCCCGAATCGGCCAACGCGGCGAGCGCCCGGCGCTCGTCCTGGCCGAGTTCCAGGGTCGGCTCGCCGTGCTCCGGCTCACCCAGCAGCACCGAGATCACGCAGTCCGCACACCCGCTCCCCCGCACCGCACATTCGCTGCAATCCACATGCAAGATGTCCATGGCTTGAGGCTGACAGGTGGCTCCGACATTTCTTCGAGCGTGCGTGTCGCGGTGCGGCGGACGACGCGCGAGCGTCCGGCGCGAAATTTCTGTCCCGGGCGACGTTGGGCCCGCCCGCGGACGCACTCGCAGGCTAAATGTCGGAGGGCAGTTCTACGGTCCCCGACATGACCGCGCACGCATTCCAACCGACGCTCGATGAGGGCACCCCGTTGTTCGACACGACGTTCGTCGTCGTCGATCTCGAGACCACGGGCAGCGGCCCAGAGGCCGAGATCACCGAGATCGGTGCGGTCAAGGTCCGCGGCGGCGAGGTGGTCGGCGAGTTTCAGACCCTGGTGGATCCGCTGGTGCACATTCCGGCTCTGATCCAGGTCCTGACGGGGATCACCGATCGCATGGTGGCCGGCGCACCACCCCTGGCGGGCGTGCTGCCGAGCTTCCTCGAGTTCGTCGGCGACGCTGTCCTGGTCGCCCACAACGCGGGGTTCGACGTCGGGTTCCTCAAACGGGCCTGCACCACCCACGACACCTCGTGGCCCGGCAACAGCGTGCTCGACACCGTGGCCCTGGCCCGCAGCGTGCTGCTGCGCGACGAGGTCCCCAATCACAAGCTGGCGACCCTTGCGCGCCACTTCGGCTCCCCCACCACGCCGGACCACCGGGCGCTCACCGATGCCCGGGCGACCGTGGACGTGCTCCACGGGCTGATCGCGCGCGTCGGCAACCTCGGCGTACACACCTGCGAGGATCTCCGGGAGTTCACCCGGCGGGTCCCGGCCCAGCGGCGGGCAAAACGCACCTGGGCGGACGCGCTGCCGGAGTCCTGCGGCGTCTATTGGTTCTATGACCACGTGGACGGCGACGCCTCCGGCCACGTCGGACGCGACGATGGCTCCCAACAACGGGTCCTCTATGTCGGGAAGTCGGTCAACGTCCGCCGCCGCGTCCGCAGCTATTTCACCGCGGCAGAGACCCGGCGCCGGATGGACGAGATGGTGCGCGTGGCGGCCGGCGTTGAGGTGATCGAATGCGCCAGCCCGCTGCACGCCGAGGTGGTGGAGCTGCGGATGATCGCCCGGCACGCGCCGCGCTACAACCGTCGCTCCAAGTTCCCCCACAAGGTGCACTGGCTGAAGCTCACGACCGACGCCTATCCCCGGCTGTCGGTGGTCCGCAGGGTCGCCGACGACGGTGCGGCCTATTTCGGCCCGTTCCGCTCCCGCATCGCGCTCGATCAGGTGCAGGCGGCGCTGCACGACGCGTTCCCCCTCCGGCGCTGCACGGATCGGTTGTCCCCGCGCCGGGTCCAAAGCCCGTGTGCGCTCGCCGAGATGGGTCGGTGCCTGTCGCCGTGCGACCAGTCGGTGTCGGTGGCGGAGTACGCCGAGTTGGCCGAACGGGTCCGGTTCGCCCTCGGTGGCGATGTCCGCCCGGTGCTCACCGCGGCCCGCGAGCGGGTGCAACGCCTGGTGGCGCAGGAGCGGTTCGAGGAGGCGGCAGACGTGCGGAGCCGCCTCGAGGCCTGGACGAGTTCGTCGGTCCGCCATCACCGGGTCGCGAGCCTCGCCGTGTGTCCCCAGATCGTGGCCGCGGCCCGCACCGAGGCGGGCTGGGAGATCCATGTCATCCGCTACGGCCGGCTGGCCGGTGCGGCCCTGGCGCGACCGGGCGAGATCCCGCAGGCCGTCGCCCGGGAGGCGGTGGCGCTCGCCGAAACGGTGACGGCGCCGCCCGCCCCCGAGCCCGCCAGCACCGTCGAGGAGGCCGAGCGCATCGCCGCGTGGCTGGAGCGCCCGGGCGTACGCCTTATGGAGATCGACGGCGACTGGTGCTGGCCGATCAACGCGGGTCTCGCCGAGGAAGACCTCGCCCGGATCCTGCTCGGTCCGACGGAACACACCCAGGGTCCGGAGGTTAAGATCGCGCCATGATCACTGCGATTGTCTTCGTGAATGCCGACGTGGCGCGAATCCCCGAGGTGGGAGAACAGATCGCGTCCCTTCCGGGCGTGACGGAGGTCTATTCGGTGACCGGCCAGATCGATCTGATCGCCATCATCCGCGTGCGCGACCACGAGGCCGTCGCGGAGGTCGTGGCCGACAAACTCAGCAAGGTCGCCGGCGTGATCAATACCGAAACCCACATCGCGTTCCGGGCCTATTCAACGCACGATCTCGAGGCGGCCTTCTCCCTTGGCGGCTGACGAGCGCGATCCGCTGCTGGCGCGCGAGCCGGGAACCCTGCGCTGGTGGATCGTGGCCGCGGTCATCGCGACGATCATCGCCGCAGTCACCGTCACCGCCACGGTGCTGCTGGCCCGGCAGCCCTCCTGGGAACCGGTCCCGGTGCCCACGGGCGTGCCGAGCTAGATTCTGCGGCGAAAGCTGGGTGGACGGTCCGGGATTCCGGGATTCCCAGACGCGTGGTCATTCTGCCCGCAGTCCATTTCCCGAAATTTCTGACTCGACCGACGATGTCGGTGCGAGCGATCGTGGCGCTATCGGTGGCAGCGAACGCAAATGATCGCGCGGCCCGTGGGCTGCCCGGGGTGTTCGACTATCTGCGCAAAATCCACGTTCAGTGCGATCGCGAGTGTCGCTGACAAGGGCAAACACTCCCCTCGCACGGCACTGGACGAGGATTCTGCACGCCCGCCCGCATCGTCTTGCGCTCTCGGGCGCTTCGCCCGAGCCCTCATCTCCGGCTCCGCCCGAAATTGCGTGTCTGCCCGACGCCCGGTGTCCAGCCCACTCGTGCCCACCCCGCAACCTCGCGGCCGCCCGGTGTCCGGTGTCCAGCCCCGCGAGGTTGCCAACCTGTCCAACCCCTGGGCGATGGCGTTCCTGCC
>JAUNRO010000280.1:0-1769 GCA_030544185.1 Propionibacteriaceae bacterium
ATCCCAGACCTCGCAGGACACTAAAATCGACCCCAACTGTTGAAGTCAGGCCGGAAGCCGCATCTGCGTGTGATCGCGGGCCGGTTGGCCAAAGGATCGGTGTGTCAGTTGGCGGCGCGGTCGAAGAACTTCGCCATTCGCTCGGCTATGGAATCGATCTGGAACTGATCTTCGAAGCGCTGACGGGCACGAGTGGTTCGGGGGGTATCGCGGTGATGAAGAGCCTCGAGAAGTGCAGAAGCTAAGGTCTCCGGGTCACCGGGTGGAAAGACAGCGCCCACCACATCGGGTCCATGGCCAAGAACCTCTAGGTTCGCTCGTATGGAGCTCGCAACGATTGGGCAACCAACTGCCATGGCTTCGATCAAGGTTCCCGGACTCCCTTCGCTGAGCGAAGGAAAGCAGAGAAGGTCGGCAGCTGCCATAAGATCCGGAATATCGTGACGGTGGCCTAGCAGCCTAATATCAACGGGACTGGCAGCTGCAGCGGACCGGATTCGCTCGGATGCGGCGCCGTCTTTTCCAGCCATGAGAACCACGACACGCGGAAAATTGTTATGGACCGCCGGCAGGGCTTGAATGAGGTATTCAAGTCCCTTGGCTGCGTCGAGGCGCCCGACCGTTAGAATGACAGACGTTCGATCACCGATACCGAAGTCCCGACGAACTTTGCCACGGACTCCTTCGGGGCGATAAGCAAGCCCTTCGGAAGCGCGCCCTCTGGGAATTACGTCGATTATGCCGAGAGGAATCCGAAGTTTCTCAGCGGTTTGGCGCGCCAAGTCCGATGAGACGGAGTGGAAACGTCGGGCGAGACGGGCCGTTGCCCGGTCGATCGTGAGAGCGGCACGCAACTTGTGAGGATTGCGCACTGTGCGTTGCGCGTCGCCGTAGGTCTCGCCGACGATGCTCGTCGAGCTCGGTAGGGCCGCTAGGCGAGCGGCGACGCGTCCTGCGATGTCAGCCTCGAATAGCGTGGTATGAATCAGGTCAGGGGTGACCGCTCTGGCGCGGTGAACGACCTCGCGGACGTTTCCAAGCCTGCCCGGGGCGTGAACACGATTGTGGACGCATGCCCCGGCGTCGCGAAGCTGTGGGGCGAGATCCAGGTTCTCGCCCGACGGAAGCACATGTAACTCGATCCCCTGATGCGCTAGACCGGGGGCCATTGCGGCCAAGGATGTTTCGGCGCCTCCTGGCGCCAGCGAGTCGATCACATATAGCACACGCATTAGCTGTCCCTTAATCTAGCCATGCCCAGTAGACAACGATGCTGATTGGTTGTGCCAACGAAAGCACCGGCATCGGGATTATTCTCAACTCCGTGACCGCGGACCCCTGGGGGCGCCGACCTTCGCAACGAGAGCCCTCCAGGCCTCAGCATTGGCCCTGATCGTGAATAGCTTGAGAGCACGCTCCCTGGCATGGGCCCCCACGGACTCTCCGTGGGAGGTGCTCGTCAAGAACTCGGCGACTCCGTCAGCCACTGCTTCGGCCGTGTCGGTGACGGTCCGACCTGTTCGGCCGTCGATCACGACGTCGGCCACGCCTGCCGCGAGCGTCGATACTGCCGGAATGCCGCTGAGGGCGGCCTCGATGAGAACGCCGGGCATGCCTTCGGTATCGGCTGCGCTGGTCATCGCCATCACGGTGGATTCACGAAGGAGGTCGGGGACGTCGCTTCGCCGCCCAAGCAGCTCCACGTCCGCGGCCGCAGCCTCTGGCTCGATGCGGTCCCGCAAGGGCCCGTCACCGACGATCGCAGCGGT
>JAUNRO010000280.1:1779-2259 GCA_030544185.1 Propionibacteriaceae bacterium
AGGCTGGCCGAGCGGGGCTCTGTCGACGGGTGATAGACCGCGGGATCGCGGCCATTGGGGATGACTGAGACCCGTTCCGCGGGGACTCCGAACAGCTCCCGCACCTGATCGGTGATGGCCTCGGACACCCCGACGACATGAGCCGCCCGGCGTGCCAGGCGCGCATAAAGCATGGCCCGCGAAGGGCGGGAGACCTCGGTGCTCGACAGCCCGACCTTGTAATAGATCACCGGAGTGCGGCCCGCGGCCGGAATCGCATACTTGACCGGCTCGCCGCCATGGGCGACCACTAGATCGATGCGCTCACGGCGGATGACGCGTCGCAACCCCCGCACGGCGCGAGGGTCCAGCACCCGGCGCAGCGGCCCGGACGGGATGTCGAGAGCGAGATCGGGCGCGGCGGCTCCTGCCGCTCCACGGAACAGCGTGAGCACCAGGTGTTCCTGGCCGTCAACGTCGCGCAGTTGGTCGCGCAACACC
>JAUNRO010000280.1:2269-4244 GCA_030544185.1 Propionibacteriaceae bacterium
GCGCACCCCGGTTCTGGTCGTGGGGCAGGACGTGAAGCACCCGGAGCGGGCGATCGGTCCCGCCCGGGGAGCCGAGCGCGATCCGGCGGGCGCGCGCAACCGTGGCGTACGTCTCCAGGGACGCGCGAGCGACACCGCGCTGGTCGAAGGCTTCCAAGGCCCGGGCGCGGGCCGCCGCACCCAGCCGCGCCCGCAACGCTGGATCATCCAGATGGCGCTCGATGGCGGCCGTGAGCCCCGGCCCATCCTTGGGCGGAGCAAGCAGCAGATGCTCGTCGTGGGTGCCGACCTCCCGGCACCCACGGATGTCCGTCAGGACCATCGGTCTTCCGCAAGCGGCAGCCTCCATGGACGCCCGGGAGAAGCCCTCGCGATAGGACGCCAGGACGAAGACATCCAGCGCGGAATAGACCGCGGGCATGTCGGTGCGCTCGCCGACGAACTGGATCGCGTCCTGGTGCTCCACGACAGCGGCGTCGTCGGTGTCGTCCTCCGGGCCGACCCAGACGAACCGGGCACGATCACCGAGGGTGTGCGCCGACTCGGCGTACTCCGCCAGGCCCTTCTCCCGCACGCGCCGGCCGATCGAGCCGACCAGGATCTCATCGTCGGTCACCCCGAGCTCGGCCCGCACGCGCCGGCGGCCGTCGGCGTCGGGAACGAACCGAGTCAGGTCCACGCCGTTGCCGACCACACGCGAGCGACCCGGCTTGAGGAAGCGACGCAGGGTGTGGGCGTCCTGGGCGTTCTGGAACAGCTCGAAGTCAGAGAAGCGTGCGGCGACAGCCTCCATCCCGATGACGAAGGCGCGCTTCTTCCACGGGTCCTCGGGCCGCGCCCACAATCCGTGACAGGTGTTCACCACCACGGGAATCCCCACCAGTCGGCCCGCGATGCGTCCCATCACCCCGGTCTTCGGATTATGCGTGTGCACCACATCGAGCCGGAGCCGGCGCAGCGTGCGGGCCAGCTCGAAGAACGCGGAGAGATCGCTGGACAGATTCCAGCGTCGGGTCAATGAACGGACGGGTACGTGCTGGACGCCCAACGCCTCGACCCGCTCGACATAGGGACCGGCCGCGCTGATGCCGAAGACCTCGTGACCGGCTTCCCGATCCACTTGGAGTTCTGTCGCCAGCAGCAGCGCCAGGCTCATGTCGATGGTCGTGAGGTGGGCAATCCGCAGGCGTCCCCCGCCTTCCTGCGAGCGGCTCATCACCCCGGCATTGTGGCACCAAAACCTACCGGCGCTAGTTCCGTTTCGCCGGAACCGGGGATTGCCGGGAGGTTCAGGTAACTTGTGTGCGACCCGCGACCAGCGGGCGATCTCGTGGACGGAGCAATGCCGTGGGCGTGCGGGACGGATTGAGGGCTCTCCGCCGGCTCTGGCCCGTGATCCTCACGTGCGGTGTGGTCGCCGGCGCGCTGATGTGGGCGATCACGCCGGTCTCGATCAACACCGAACGGGAAGTCCAGTCGTTCGACGCGATGGCCACGCTGCTGGTCACCGTGGACGCACCGTTGGACCGGCTGCGGGAGCCGGTTCAGGAGGACCCGGAGGGGCCTGCCCTGCCCACTCCTAGCCCCACCCCCACGCTCACCGAGAGCGATCAGTTCCTCGGCCTCAATCGGGTGGCACTGCTGGTGGTGACGGGCGAGATTCCCCATCGAGCGGCGCAGGACTTGGGTTATGCGGGCGACCCGGCGGTCCTCGCAGAGTCGGTCCGGGTCAACCCGGACTGGCCGAGCCGCAGCGTGGTCATCTACATGAACGCCAAGGACAGCCAGACGCCGGTCGACACGGTCAATGCCTTCGCATACGCGACCGTGGCCTATTTCGACGGGCCCGGCCGGGACACCGGCATCGCCGTCACCCTCATCGAGGAAGCAACCGCGCTGCCCAATGAGGGCACAGACGCCTTCGTGGCGCCACCCTCTCGATTGAACAGGACGCTGCTCGCTGCGGTGGTCGGCC
>JAUNRO010000281.1 GCA_030544185.1 Propionibacteriaceae bacterium
GCCGAGGTTGGCCGCGATCCGGGCGGCCTCCGATTCGGCGGCATACCCGCCAGCGGCGATGAAGGCGTTCTCAGCGCGGGAGTAGGCCGCCATTGCCTCGTCCCGGACGCGGCCCTCGGCGGTCGACATCGTCTCCTCCGCGCGACGCATCCGGGCCATCACCTGATCGAGGCCGCGGGCGCCCAGGATGCGGTCACGGGCGAGTTGCTCCGGGTCACCGGAGCGGGGGTCCTGCGGCAGGTAGCCGATCTGGCCGGTGCGCTGCACAGTGCCGCCGGCCGGCTGGCCCTCCCCGGCGAGGATGCGGGTGAGCGTGGTCTTCCCGGCGCCGTTGCGGCCCACCAGACCGATCCGGTCGCCGCCGATGATCTGGAAGCTCACCGGGGACAACAGCAGGCGCGCTCCCGCGCGCACCTCGATGTCCTTGACCTGCAGCACCGGGACAGTCTTGCCGCCGCGCCGCGGATCGGCAAACCAGGATTCAGACGGCCTCGACCAATTGGGGCCCCTCCGTGCCCACGCGGTTGACCTCCCGCGACACCTTCCGGTGGCCGAGATCCAGCGGCGTCGACAGGAGCGACACCGCCGCGCCGGCGTCGGTCAGGCCCGGGTCCAGCCACTCGCCCCTGTGCTCGCGCGGGACCACCATCGGCATGCGGTCGTGCACCCAGCCCAGCTCATCCGTCGCCTCCGTGGTGAGGATGGAGGTGGTGGCGAGCCAGCCGTCGGGCCCCTTCCAGAACTCGTAGATCCCGGCCATCACGAAGAGCCCCGACGGCGGGCTGAGGAAGTACGGCTGCTTGACCGGCTTCTTCTCCCCCGCCACCTCCTCGGTGCGCCACTCGTAGTAGCCGAGCGCCGGGAGCAGGCACCGCCTGGCCGCGGCCGCCTTCCGGAACGAGGGCTTCTCGGCCACCGTCTCCACCCGGGCGTTGATCAGCCGTGCGCCGCCGGTGGCAGATTTTGACCAGCTGGGCACCAATCCCCAGGTGAGGGGGACGAGCTTCCGGGTGGCGCCGTCGTCGGACATCCGCTCGAGGACGGCGGGCACCGGGTCGGTGGGCGCGATGTTGTAGCGGGGTCGTGCCACCTCGGCGATTTCGTCGTCGATGAAGCCGATCTCGAACTCCTCGACGAGCTCATCGGGGTTGGCCGTCGCCGCATACCGTCCACACATGCACCCCAGGCTAGTAGTGTTGGCGCATGAGCCTGTTGCGATTCGTAGCCAGAAGCCTGTTCGCTAGCTACTTCATCTCCGAGGGAGTCAAGGCGGTGACCAAGCCCGCCGAGAACGCCCCAGATGCGGAAGCCTTCACCAGCACGGTGGCGCCACTGCTCCAGCGAGTGGTGCCTGCCGATGTCGCCTCCTATGTGCCTGAGAAGGCCGAAACCTGGGTGCGGATCTCCGGCGCGGCCCAGATCGCCGGCGGCGCCATGTTCGCCACCGGCATCGGGCGTCGCCTCGGCGCGGTGCTGCTGGCCAAGGCCAGCGTGCTGAACCTGGCGATCGCGATGCCCGGGAAGAACGCGTCCAAGGACGCCAAGGCCCTGGCCCGGCCAGACGTGCTGCGCAACGCCGCCTTGCTCGGTGCCGCCGTGCTGGCCACGCAGGACCTCCAGGGCAAGCCGAGCCTCGGCTGGCGCTCGCAGCAGGCCGCGAAGGCCGCCGAGAAGAAGGCGTCCGACATCGGTTCGGACATCAGCAAGTCGGCGAAGAAGGCCACCGCCAAGGCGGAGAAGAAGGCCAAGCAGCTGAGCAAGAAGGCCCGGAAGCAGGCCAAGCGACTCGCTAAGTGACAGACTCCTTGAGCGGCACTCCCCTTCCCGCCAGCCCATCCCCGGTCGTCGGGGAGGTGAGCGTCCCCGGATCGAAGTCTGAAACCAACCGCGCGCTGGTGTTCGCCGCGTTGGCCGACGGCCCCAGCACACTGCGCGAGGTGCTCGACTCGCGCGACAGCACGCTCATGATCGACGCGCTGCGTGCGCTCGGGGTGTCGATCGAGCGCGCCGGCACCCAGGCGATCGTGACGCCGCTGGTGCGGTTCTGGGGCGCGCGTGACGTCGATTGCGGGCTCGCGGGCACCGTGATGCGCTTCGTGCCCCCGGTCACGCTCCTCGGGCACGGGCCCACCTCGTTCATCGGTGATCCGCACGCCTCCGAGCGCCCCATGAAGCCCCTCATCGACGGCTTGCGCCAGCTGGGCGCGATCGTCTCGGCTGACGCGCTGCCGTTCCGGGTGGTGCCACCGGCGGTGTTCGGCTCCATCGTGGCGATCGACGCATCCGAATCGAGCCAGTTCGTCTCCGGCTTCCTGAACGTCGCGCCCCGGCTGCCCGAGGGCCTGACTGTGCGCCACACCGGCGGCGCGTTGCCGTCGCGTCCCCACATCGAGATGACGGTGCGGATGCTGCGCGCCCGTGGGGTGCAGGTCGATGAACCTGATGAGCACACCTGGGTGGTCGCCCCCGGGCCCATCCGGGCGCTGGATGTCACGATCGAGCCGGACCTGACCAACGCGTCGGTCTTCCTCGCCGCCGCCGCCGCGACCGGCGGGCGGGTCACGGTGCCGGGGTGGGCTCCCGATTCCTTACAGCCCGGCCGGCTGTTCCTCGACATCGCCCAGCAGATGGGCGCCACCGTCGAATCCGACGATGGCGCGGTCACCCTGCAGGGGCCTGCGCAGTTGACGGGCGTCGACGTCGACCTCAGCGCCGCCTCCGAGCTCACGCCCTGCGTGGCCGCCTTGGGCGCCCTCGCCGAAGGTGAGACGACGATCCGCGGCGTGGCCCACATCCGCGGCCACGAAACGGATCGGATCGCGGCCCTGGTGGCGGAGTTGCGGAAGCTGGGTGTCGCGGCAGAGGAGACCCCCGATGGGTTGCGCCTGACGGGCGGTGCCGGGCTGCGCCCCGCCGTCGTCGAAACGTACGCCGATCACCGGATGGTGCACTTCGCCGCCATCGTCGGGCTACGCAACCCGGGCACCTCCGTGACGGACCTGCAGTGCGTCTCGAAGACCATGCCGGCCTTCCCGCAGCAGTGGGCGGGGTTGGTCGCTTGAACAAGCGCTGGGACAAGCATGACCGCGACGTCGAGGAGTTCGACCGGCCCCGTCGCCGCACCCGCCCGCGCACCAAGGAGCGACCCGACTACTCGGCGTTGCCCGTGGCCCGCGTCATTTCGGTGGACCGCGGGCGCTACCGCTGCCTGTTGGAGGATCGGCCCATCACCGCGGTGCGCGGGCGATTGATCGACCGCAAGGGTGGCGTGGTCGTCGGCGATGAGGTGCGGCTCGACGGCGATGTCAGCGGCGACGAGGGCACCCTCTGCAGAATCGTGGAGGTGCTGGAGCGTTCCACGATGCTGCGCCACAGCGCCGATGACGCCGATTCGTTCGAGCGGCCCATCGTGGCCAACGCGGACCAGTTGTTCATCGTGACCGCCCTGGCCGATCCGCCGCCGCGGATGGGCATGATCGACCGCATCCTGGTGGCCGCCTATGATGCCCGGATCGAGCCGGTGCTGTGCTTGACGAAGTCCGATCTGGCCTCGCCGGCCGAGCTGCAGGCGGCGTACCAGCCGCTCGGGGTGCCGATCCTGGTGACCGAACCCGGGGCGGACCTCACGGACATCCAGGCAGCGATCCAAGGCCGAGTGACGGTGTTCGTCGGCCACTCCGGCGTGGGCAAATCGACGCTGGTCAACCGGCTGATCCCGGACGCGAACCGCGCCACGGCCGAGGTGAGCGAACTGACCGGCAAGGGCCGGCACACCTCGACGTCGGCCGTGGCGATGGAAGTGCCGGGCGGCGGCTGGATCATCGACACCCCGGGGGTGCGCTCGTTCGGCATCATGCACGTGTCGCCCGAGTCGATCGTCGGCGCCTTCCCAGACCTCGCCACCATCGCCGAAGACTGCCCCCGCGGCTGCAAACACGAGACCGGCGCCGTCGATTGCGCGTTCGACGACGCCGTTGCCGATGGCCGCCTCTCACCGGACCGGCTGGCCTCGTTCCGCCGCATGGAAGACGCTTTCCTTTAGGCCAGGCGCACAGCCCCGTCACGCCATTCGATGCGCATGGGATCGCTGATCCCGCCGACGAACTGACCATCGTCGCCGTCGTGGAGGAATGCCAGGAGTACCGTCTCACCATCGCGCTTGTGCACGAACCTGCCAACGTAGTGGCGTCGGTCGAGCAGCAGTGTGGCATTGGCGATGTCGAAGGGTCCCAGCAGGGATT
>JAUNRO010000282.1 GCA_030544185.1 Propionibacteriaceae bacterium
ACCAATCAGCTTGCCTGACCACACTCAGCGTGCCCACCACGGGGGCCCTTTGACATTCAGCGCGCCTTCGTGCATTCAGCGCGCCTTACAAGGCACGCTGAGTCGGTCACCCGCAAGCTGAATGGAGTCGTCCACCCACCCCCACGGCCTGCGCCCAGGCGCGACTCGCCGTCGACCCCGGTGTGGCTATGTCCACAACGGAACTACCCCGGTTCAACCGTGTCGATGGCAGTCGAGGCTCAGGCGGGTACCTACGAATCCCCCCTCACAGCGCCAACCCGCTCCTGTGCCAGAAATTTCGCGCACAGAACGGGGGTGCATCTGCACTATCCACCTGGACCCCCGTTTAATGCACGAAATTTCGCAGTGGTGGCCATAGACGCCGGAGTCCGGAGGCGGTTCACGCAATTTCGTGCATCTGGCGAGACTCAAGTCTCAAACCCCAGCGGACTGCTCGACCGAGGCCTCGAACCCCGACCGCCTCCTCGACCGAGGCGAGGTCGAGGCTGTTGAGAGTCCCCCGTCGGACCGATCGCCGGGCCGGTCCGCCCTTGGTCTCCTTATCGTCACAATTCTGATGAGCTCCGAGGGGGATATTGCCGCGGCTGGACAGGACAAGGCAGCGTGAACACCGACTGACTGAAACATCCCCTATGCCTGAAATTTCGTGATCGAGAGGAGCGGCTGTGGCGACCCGTTCGGCGAACACTCCCGTACGCAGGGAAACTCGCGAGCAGTGGAATCACTCTGCGGGCTTCATCCTGGCGGCGATCGGCTCGGCCGTTGGCCTGGGCAACATCTGGCGCTTCCCGGGGGTGGCCTATTCCTCCGGCTCCGGCGCGTTCCTGATCCCCTATCTGATCGCGCTGCTCACCGCGGGCATCCCGATCCTGTTCCTTGATTATGCGATCGGTCACCGCTTCCGGGGTGCGCCGCCGCTGGCGTTCCGGCGGATGGCGAAGTGGGCCGAGCCGCTCGGCTGGTTCCAGACCGCCCTGCTGTTCGTGATCTCGGTCTATTACGCCGCGGTCATCGCGTGGGCCGCGAGCTATTTCGTCTTCTCCTTCGACCTCCGCTGGGGCGATGACACGGCGACGTTCTTCGTGTCCGACTATCTCCAGGTTGGTGATCCGGTCGTCTCCCTGACGCCGGTCTGGGGCGTGATGCTCCCGATGATCGTCGTGTGGGTGGCGATCGGGGTGATCCTGCTGCTCGGGGTTGCCCGCGGTCTGGAGAAGGTCAACATGATCTTCATCCCGCTGCTCGTCGTGGCGTTCGTCGCCCTGGTGATCCGGGCGCTGTTCCTGCCCGGCGCGCTCGACGGCCTGGATGCGTTCTTCACCCCGAACTGGACGGCACTCGCGGATCCGAACGTGTGGATCGCGGCGTACGCCCAGATCTTCTTCTCGCTGTCGATCGCATTCGGCATCATGATCACCTACGCGAGCTATCAGCGCCGCAAGGCCAACATGACCAGCTCCGGTCTGGTGGTGGCGTTCGCCAACTCCTCCTTCGAACTGCTCGCCGGCATCGGCGTGTTCGCGACCCTGGGCTTCATGGCGCATCAGCAGGCGACCCAGGTCAGCGAGCTCGACGGTCTCACCGGCCCGATCCTGTCCTTTGTCACCTTCCCGAAGGTGATCTCGGAGATGCCGGGCGGCAGCATCTTCGGCATGTTGTTCTTCGCCTCGCTGGTGATCGCGGGTTTCACCTCCCTGATCTCCGTCGTGCAGGGCATCTCGGCTTCGATCCAGGAGAAGTTCGCGATCAGCCGCCTGACCGCGGGCATCATCGTCACCGTGATCTGCGGCCTGATCTCGGTCAGCCTGTTCGGCACCACGTCCGGCCTGATCGCACTCGATACCGTGGACATGTGGGCCAACAACATCGGCATCGTCCTGTCGGCGATCATCATGTCGATCCTGGTCGTCTGGATCATGCGCAAGGGCCGCGAGCTCCGCATCCACCTGAACACCGTCTCGACCTTCCATGTCGGCCCATGGTGGACCTGGCTGGTCGGCCTCCTCGGTCCCGTCGTGCTGGGCTTCATGCTGATCCAGCGCATCATCACGCTGGCGACCGAGGGCTATGAAGGTTATCCCGGCTGGTATCTCGGCGTCTTCGGCTGGGGGACCGTGGCCTTCCTCTTCGTCATGGCGTTCGTGATGACGGCCATCCCGTGGCGGGACAAGGCCGATGCCGATGCCCGCTTCGATGCCTGGCCACCGATCAAGGACGCTGGCCGGCCCCACGCCAACTCCGCGACCAAGGAGGTCCGTCGATGAGCCCCATCGCGATCGTCATGATGGTCATCTCGCTGATCATCGTCTGGGGCGGCCTCGTCGCCGCAGTGGTCAACATCCGGGTGCGTCCCGCCGTGAACGAGGCGCTGCTGCCGCCGGAGCCCGAGGAGTTCATGGCCGACGATGTCGCTCGCGAGCACGATGCCCCGCTGCACCGCGACACCTGACCCGGGGCCGTGCGCATCGATCTGAACGCCGACCTCGGCGAGTCCTTCAGCGCGTGGCGGATGGGTGACGACGACGCCATGCTGACGATCGTCACCTCCGCCAACGTCGCCTGCGGCTTCCACGCCGGCGATCCGGTCGTCATGCGCCGCACGGTCGCGCTGGCCGGTGAGCGCGGGGTGACGATCGGGGCGCACGTGAGCTATCCGGACCGCAACGGATTCGGCCGGCGGTTCCTCGATGTTGCGCCGGCCGAGTTGACGGCGGACGTGCTCTATCAACTCGGCGCGCTCGACGCCATGTGCCGGATCGCGGGGACCCAGGTGCGTTATGTGAAGCCGCACGGCGCGCTCTATACGGCAATGGCGCACCACGAGGCCCAGGCCGGTGCGGTCCTCGACGCGATCATCGCGTTCGATCCCGAGCTGCCGGTGGTCGGCCTGCCGGGCTCGGTGGTCCTGCGGCTCGCCTCCGAACGCGGGCTGATGGGCGTGACCGAGGCGTTCGCCGACCGCGCCTACCGGCCCGATGGCACCCTGCTCCCCCGCTCCCAGCCCGATTCGGTCCTGCACGACCCGGAGCTGATCGCGGCGCGGATTCTGCACCTGGTGGTCGAGGGCGAGATCGAGGCCGCCGGCGGCGGCCGCGTGCCGGTGGAGGCGGCGACGGTGTGCGTGCACAGCGATACGCCGAACACGATCGCCATCGCCCGCCGGGTGCGGGAGGCGCTGACGGGCGCGGGCGTAGCGGTGGAGAGTTTCCGGGCGCCATGAGCATCCCGATCCGCCTGTTGTCCTGTGGGACAGAGGCGGTGCTGATCGAGATCGAGGAGGCCGACCCGGACCGCGCCCTCGCCGGCGTACTCGCCCTCGATGCCGCCCTCCGCGCCACCGACCTGCCGCTGACCGATCTCGTTCCGGCGGCGCGGACGCTGCTCGCGACGTGTCCTGCGGTGCGCCTCGATGAGGTGCGGGCGGCGATCGCGCGGCTGGCCGCGCAGGTGAGCGCGGACGCGCTGCCGCGGCCGTGGCGGACGGTGCGGATCGAGGTGGAGTACGCGGGGCCAGACCTGCGCGAAATTGCGCGGTTGACCGGGCTCAGCGAGGCGGAGGTGGTGGCGGCTCATGGGGGTATGCCCTGGCGGGTCGCGTTCGCGGGTTTCGCGCCGGGGTTCGCCTATCTGACCGGAGGCGATCCGCGCCTGGAGGTGCCTCGGCGTGCCGAGCCGCGGACGTCGGTGCCAGCCGGTGCCGTGGGGCTGGCGGGGCGGTTCTCCGGTATCTATCCGCGCTCGTCGCCGGGTGGGTGGCAGCTGCTCGGGCGGACCGACGCGGTGCTGTGGGACGAGCACGCGGCCGAGCCGGCGCTGCTCGCCCCCGGCACCCAGGTGTGGTTCACGGCGGTGGGGTCGTGACGGGATTCGAGGTGCTGGGCGCCGGCCCGTTGACCGTGCTCTGCGACCTGGGCCGCCCGGGCTATGCGACGCTCGGGGTGAGCGGGTCGGGCGCGGCGGACCGATCTGCATATCGGCTCGGCCAGCGCCTGCTCGGCCAGACCTATCGGGTGGCGGCACTGGAGGTCATGCTCGGCGGGCTGGCGCTCCGGGCGGACGGCCTGGCGTGGGTCGCGCTCACCGGCGCCGATGCCGGTGCGACGCTCGACGGCCGGGCGACGGGCAGCGGGGCCGCCTTCGTGATGACCGCGGGGCAAGAATTGCGGCTCGGGCTGCCAGCTCGCGGGTTGCGCACCTATGTATCGGTTC
>JAUNRO010000283.1:0-1705 GCA_030544185.1 Propionibacteriaceae bacterium
GCTTGTCCAGCACGACCACGTCATGGTCGGTCTGGCGGACCAGGTGATGGACGAAATTGGAGCCGATGAACCCGGCGCCGCCGGTGACGAGGATGCGCATGGGTCGATCTTGACATGGACTGTGCCGCCTTCAGCGCATCTGGCTCGATACTCTGCGGAGGTGGTTCCGACTAGACTCCGACCATAATCACGAGGCTGACACGCGAGGAATTACGGCTATATGGATCAAGTTGATGTCCACGGGGTGGCGGTACTGCGCTGGAATCCCCGCACGCCACTTCCTCTGCGCCCTCGACGACTTTTCCGATGGACCCGCCATCTGCCAGTTGCTCCGCGCGTTGGAAACGTCGGTGACGTGCTCGGGCCCGAGGTCGTACGTCAGCTCCACCGCGCCGGACACGTCACGGATGCACTGACGCCCGGAACCCGAATGGCGGCCGTCGGCTCTGTGATTCACATGCTCCCTCCGTCCACAGTCGTGTGGGGACCCGGCGTCAACGGCAAGCACCTGGATCTCCCATTGCCACCATGCCTGGACGTCAGGGCAGTTCGTGGTCCACTGACTGGCCGGTATCTGAAGGAGCGTGGCATCACCGACCCTGGTGTATATGGAGACCCAGCACTCCTCCTCCGCACGGACTTCACCTCCGCTCCTGACTCCGGACGGGTCCTACTCGTCCCCAACCTGAATGACCACGCGGGAGAATCCCCACCCGATGCACGAGTGATTGATCCCAGAATCTCGCTCACCCGATTCCTCAAGGAGCTTTCCACTGCCGAGCTTGTGATCGGCAGCAGCCTGCACGCGATCATCCTCGCGGAAAAGCTTGGCGTCCCGGCGCGGGCTATCCGTTCTGGTGCAGAACCGACATTCAAGTACGAGGACTACTACGAGGGGACAGGTCGTTCCGGCGTCCGAATCGCCCGTGATGCCCGCGACGCGCTGGAGCTCGGCGGCGTCGATGCGGCACCAGTGCTGGACCCGAATCTCGTGGCAACCTTCCCCCACGATCTGTGGCGCTCCAAAGGGGAGTCTGCCCGATGATCGTCACTTCGACCTTGGCCACCCAGATGGAGATGTCTACCGAGCATCGACTAGCACTCATGGACGTTCCTGCCATGAGTCGGCTGTCTCGTCGACCCAAGGCGACGAACTTGGCCGACACCCTGCCCGGCAGCAGCCGCCGATCAGGTGACAATCGACTCTCGATGAATCACAGTAGGCGTGACAACCGACTCTCGATGAATCACAGCATGCGGGCACAAGGGCATCATCGCCGTCGGCGGCACTCTTCCTTAGTGTGGCCCGCGCACCCATACCAAGCTTCGAAGTTTCACGCGTGTGGAGGTCACATGGCACCAACGACTGATGTCGGACGACGAACTCCGACAGTGCGCACAGCCACTAGTAGAGTCGGGCGATGGCGCACATCTGCACAATTCGCTTACGCACCATTCGCTGATGTGAGGTTCCAATATTCATGGTGATGGACATCCTGTACGTGCGCCCCAAGGGCTCCGGGTGGGGCCCGGTGACAGAGCTAGTCGACCTGACCGCACGCCTGTTCGATGCTCGACTCATGACGGTGGACGATCATGGTGACGTGTCCTTGCTTCGCAAGGCGGCGGCTGCCCTGCCTCGAGGAGGGCGCGGACGAGATCGCCACCTGTTGGTGATCGCCGCAAATCCGGCAATGGTCGCATA
>JAUNRO010000283.1:1715-4213 GCA_030544185.1 Propionibacteriaceae bacterium
CGCTCTTCCGAGGCTCTGGGTGCCCGGGTACGCGACCACCGCCGCCTGGATTATCGATTCATTCTGGACCGACCGCATACCTCGTATCCTTCGCGGTCGCCCACACATCGATCGCGTATTCATCACCGACCCGGACTTGACCGACGAGTGGGCTGCACTCACCGGCGTGCCCGTCACCGTCCTGCCGTGGGGCGCTGACACTCTTCTATTCCAGGAGGCGGGAGCCCCCAGGAGCGTAGACGTCCTTCGGCTAGGACGTCAGCCCGCAGAATGGTCAGACGACGACCGAACTGCCCTCGACGCAGCACGTGCCGGACTCCGTTTCGCTGGCCGACCACCCATGAACTCCGACCCGCGAGTAAACCAGGACACTGTTCGCAGCGCGCTGATGCAGGCAAAGATCGTCCTCGCATTCTCCAACCTGGTCAGCCCGGCCCCATATACGCACCCGACGCGGGACTACCTGACCGGCCGGTGGATGGACGCACTTGCAGCAGGTTGTCTGGTCGCCGGCGTCGCGCCACGAGCGGCGGCGACGACGTTGTGGGAGGGTGCCACAGTCGAAATCTCACCCACCGATCGAGCCGACGCCTGGCGAGTACTCACGCAAGCCGCGGAATCCTGGACCCCTGAGCGCGCTCGAACTCAGCAGCACCGGGCGCGCACATCCCTCGACTGGCGCCTACGTCTCCGGACCCTATGTCAGGTGATGCAGTGGCACGAGCCTGACGCTCTCAAAGAAGAGATCCGCCTTCTAAGTTGAATCGCCGTGGCCGCCTTTCCTCTCCGTGACCACACTGGTTGTCAGTGACGCTGCCCGCCCAGAGGCGTCCCCGCTGCTGTCAGCACCGGTTCACGTTCGACACTCCCATCGTCGGCAGTCGGCGCATCTGTGACCGCCCTTGATGCCCAGGACGATGGTGTCGGGGGCGTCCCCTCCGGCAGAGCACGCCCGTCGGCGCTCCCCACGCCCTGTCTACGGAAGTCGCGATACCGCAGATTTCGCCGCATACGGTGGAAACCGTCCTTCTCGGAGTGGCGGCCGGCGCAACCGCCAGTGTTGTGACTTCTCGACACGACCCCGGCCTCATCATGGATTGGGCCAAGAATTTGCGAGCAGAACCTCACATGGTCAACATCCGCACCGCAACAGCCGATCTCGCTGGCAGGGCACCTGCCAGTGGATAGGAGCAACATCGCACGAGCATTCGCCGGGAATCGGCAAGTACGTGGCCGAGTTCGCGGGAACACTGCCCGGGGACAAGGCCGATGGATCTTAGTGACGACGCAGTCGGTGCGAGTCCCGTAACACGGGGTGCAAATGCAGCTAATCTTCAGGCATTATGGCGCTTTGCCGCACGCTTGATCGTGCCACGCACTTCGTGCCAGACACGCCTCGGGGAGTGACGCACCAGCCAGGCGAACCGGAATCCCCGATAGCGGGGGTTCGTCCCGCCCGACAGCCGGTTGCCGATCAATCGCCCCAGCATGTACTTGCGGCGCTCGACTTGATATCGCTGGACGTTCAGAAGTGCGGTGATGTCCATCGGCTGGACCTCGATCACCCCGTCGGCGATCGCCTCACGGACGATTTGCAGGCCGCGCTCTGTCCGAGCGAGAAGTGCGGAGACGCCCGCGCCGTCCTCGAAGACCGGATATCCGCGCTCATCCGAATCCCAGAAGTCGCCCGCGGTGATGTCGGCGAACTCTCCGACGCCGTCCACACACATGCGGCACCGCCACTGGACGGTCGGCCCGAGGGCAGCTCCCCAGGACGTCGCGTAGTCCACTTCGGCCCGGCGGCCGTCGCCGGTGACACCGGTGAAGGAGCCCGGCCATCCCCGTCCTCTGTACCAGAGGTCCTCGAGGGGTTCGTCCCGTCCGATTCCATGGTCCTCGAGGAGCTGCTCGGTGGCGGACTGAGACGGCGTCCCTGCACAGAAGAAGCTCATCAGGACGGGGCTGTCCGCGCCGCGGACGCCATCGAGTTGCCGCCGTCCGGCCACTTCGCACGGCTTGCCGATGACGACTCCGGCGCCGTCGGTGGCACGGCCGGCAGCGCTGACGGGTGCATACCGGGACCCTGCCGCCGCGAGTGCCGCCTCGCGCGAGGTGATGCGGACGGGCACGGTGAGCCGCGGCTGATCCGGGCTGGCCTGGACGCCGCTGACGGTCTCCCCGCGCTGGGACAGGTAGGCGGCCAGCGCCGTCAGGGTGCCTCCCGAACTCCCTCGGTGCCGGATCGCCGGATCCGTGGCCCAGGCCCGCCAGGCGCCGTGGAGGGGACCCAGGAAGTCGTCCCGCTCCGCACCACGGGGACGGGGGGCCGTCAAGGTCCGTCCCGGGCAGGCGCGGCGGAATTCCCGTGCACGCCGACCGTCGTCATCCTCAGGGGCACCCACCACCTTCGGGCGACGGAACCCCGCACTGTCCGTCATTTCGATCCGGGGAGAGATCAGCTCACACACCCCACATCCCGTGCAGAGGTCCTCGTCGAC
>JAUNRO010000284.1 GCA_030544185.1 Propionibacteriaceae bacterium
TCGCGCAGCATGTGCGTCAGCGGATCAGGGGCGGGACCTCGTGAGCGAGCCATGTCTCTATTGGATCACTGATACTTGCGCGCGTTCGGCAGGCGGTGTGATCCCACGCATCCCAATCGGCGGCTGCGGGAAATCGGCCTTCCGGCACAGCCGTCGGTTGGCCCAACCAGCAAGCGTCACTCGGGTCTGTTCGCAGCGCGAGCGTGTATGCCCGTCGAGCCAGCTCCATGCTGTGGAACCGTCCCCACCGTGTTGGCACCCCAGAGCGCATGAGCTTGAGGACGAGATCACGCAGGGCCATCTTGACCCGCTGGTCTTCAAGCACCTCATGGACACCACCGGCCATGACGTGCAGCCGATCAATGGCGGTCGATCCGTAGTACTGAACGGAGCGGTCCACTCGTCCAACCCATGGAAGGTCGTCTGGGACATCGGAGTCCGGAGAGATGTTGAGGTAGGTCGTCAGGAAGGGGCCGTCGCTCCCGTCCTCGAAAGGATCCCAAGTCCGAACCTCACGGGAAGTCCAGAGGATCTCCGCATCGCCGGTGTTCAACGTCGCCATCCGCCCTGGTCCGGTGGAGGGGTAGTCGCTGATCGTCCAATAGCTCTGTTCAAGACTCACGGCGTCCGGGATGCCGTGCGAGATGACTGCAGCAAGATCCAAAGTGACGGCGTCAGCCAACGTGTGACAGACAGGATCCGGGATCTGGCCAACCTCACTCGCATACATCTTGGGATTCGGGCCTTCGGGACGTCGCGCGGCTTCGGCAAAAGCGTCCTGGTCGTAGGACCCTCCGCCGAGTGCCCAGTGTTTCTGATCGACCACGGGCACGATCTGGTCCAGCCCTGACGGCTGCTCGTGGCCGAAGTTGTGAGCCCGGTTCCGGAGAGTGCGCTGCTGCCCTCTGTACTGACAGATCATCTCGCGCTCGACCCGGTCAAGGTCAGCCATGGGGACGTCACGGACCTGGACGGCTGTGATGTCGTCCCAC
This sequence comes from Propionibacteriaceae bacterium, assembly GCA_030544185.1. Next base: position 993 of record JAUNRO010000284.1, read on the forward strand.
GTTCGGCAGTGGGACGCGAACCGCTGAGTCATCGTGATCGACTTCCCGACATAGAACTCGCCCTTGGCGAACTCTAGGACGTAGATCAGCGGCCCCCGTTCCCGAAACACAGGAGTCATCGAGCCAGACCCGCTCATCGGGTAGCGGTCAAACTGGGCAGCGAGGTTCACGGCACAAGACTATTCACCTCGGTTGAGAGAGCACCCTCCTACGATTCCGCATTGTCGGTATGGCCTCCCGAACCCATCAGGGACAATCACGCCAGAATGGAACGCATGGAACACGGTTCGGTCATCGTCGCGGACGAGAACCCAGTCAAGGCGGAGATCCTTGCCTATCTCCAGGACGACGCCACGCGCCTGGGTGATGTGTTCCGGATGCGTCAGGCGAGTCTCACGCCAGCACAGATGGCCGAGGAGATCGGCGTTCCAACTGTGGGTTTCGCCTACTCCTACGGGCAGCAGCTCGATGCTCTGATCGACGCGGCCCTCCCCCGACGCAGTGCACATGTCGCGCGACAGACCGCGGGAAGAGTTCGCACGCTGCTCAAGAGCCAGGCGTGGTCCTCTGCCACACGCGACTACCTGCTTGATCTCGAGACGCAGCTCGAGTCCATCGCCAACGATGACGCGACACGAGACCGCGAGGAGAACGAGGCTCTCGAACGCACCGATTCCGTGGAGAGTCGTGGGACTCCCGGCATCTATGTCTACTCTCTGCCGCACTACCTGCGCTATCCGTTCGACGCGGAGCGCGGGCACACACTGTTCAAGGTCGGACGATCCGATGTCGACGTCTTCGGTCGGGTGGGAGACCAGCGCCGCACGACGGCCCTTCCCGAGGACCCGCTCCTGCTGCGGGTCTACCAGACCGACCCTGGACAATCGACAGAGATCGAACGGTACTTCCACACGTTCCTCGAGGACGCTGATCACGCCAGGAGCCGGGCCTCTCGCGGGGGCCGAGAGTGGTTCCTTACAACCACCAAGTTCCTGGACCGCCTGGCCAAGGAGAAGGGTCTGCAAATCGAGGTCGTAAACGAGGAACTAGATCCATCCACTGACTAACGCTGCCACGACCATGGTGAGCCCTTGTCGCAGTTCAAGCATCCGGTAGTCGGGACGATAGCGGTTGAGCCCGCCTTCGATCCGAACGAGTTGACGACGTCGGCAGAATCCGCACTGGTCGGGGAGCGACCCGGATCCGGGTGCGACAACATGATCCCGTCGAATCGCCCGCTGTGCCCCCTCAGCGAGATCCCTGTGCTCGATGCGAAGTGCGACGATCCTTTCTCCCCTCCCCGACAGAGCTGGTGAGAGGTGGCTGCGACCAGTTGTGCCTCAGAGCATACTTGCTCGAAGAGTCGCGACCTCAGCGATCACAGGCACGCTGGCTTTACGCGGCTCCCCCCATGGGCCGTCGGGGACTCTGTCTGCTGGGATGTCGCCCTCCCCCCGCCATCCGTGCGGCACGACGCCTTCGTTTGACTCATTGGAGCGCCGAGTCAGGGGGATGGAGCCGACATCACTACGCCGTCACCAACTGCATGAGTTCGGAGTAGTCGGTCACGACGTCGTACTTGACTGCTGCGCTGTCGAGGGAGGCGAAGAACTTGCGCGCGCACGTGATCTTGGCGTTCTCGACGCCTTTGAGTTGGAGGGTGGACATCGATCCCTTGGTCTCGGCGACGAAGTAGACGTGCTTGATCTTCGTTGTGTCATCGCGGAACGCGATGGCCCAGTCAGGGTTGTAGTCACCGACGGGGGTAGGGATAGAGAACCCGCGAGGCAGCTTCGAATAGACAACGACTTCGTCGCTGACGTCGAGCTTGTCGACAAACGACCGCTCGACCTTGGAGTCGGTCACGACGTACTCGTAGACGCTCTTCTTCAGTTTGTCTCCGGCTCTTGACAGGTCCTGAGCCGTCTGGTTCTCGGTGAAGATCGAGGAGTCGTAGCGATCGTCGAGGGTGTCATACGTCAAGTGCTCCACGATGACTGTCGCCTTCTGCTCATTGATGAGCCGGGCGACCTCCGTGATGAACTGTTCGGGATTCTGCTTGAACTTCGCGAACGTGCCTGGGTGGATGCCCGTGAGGATCGCCGCGCACGTCCGGCGGGTGAGTTTCGTCTTCTCGGCGATCTCGCCGAGGAGGTCATACTTCACCGTGGAGCCCGCCGAGACGGCAGAGTGCTCGACCTTAGCCTCGGACACCTTGAAGCCAGTACCCGCTTCGAGCTGTTCCACTTCAAGTCCGATGACCTGCTGGCCGGCCTCGACGAGGTACTGCATAACGGTCACGTTGAGCGACTTGTCGAGGGTGCGGATGCAGTTCCTGATCAGCTCGTCGGAGTCGAACTCGACCTGGTAGACGGCCTTGTGGTTGATGCGACCCCACAGCTCCTGGAACTCCCGCTTCTTGAAGTTCGCCTCGTTGAACGGGATCTTCTTCGGCTTGCGGCCGTCCGGCGGCTTGGGAATGTCAAGGTAAAGCGCGTCGACGAGCGGCCACATGAAGTCGATGATGGGCTTGAGAGCCTCGGATGTGGGTGCGGCGAGTGTCCCGTCGGAACGAGCGTCCTTGTACGCCTGCGTCACGAAGCCGTCGTCGTCGATGTAGTCATGACGGATCAGGTGGTTGTACAGCGCCTGAGCGACCGACTTCTCCAGCACGCTCGTCGAGCCGTCCTCGAACGTGATCTGCTTGCCGATGAAGTAGTCGACGGTTGCCTTGCGTGGTCGGGCTGACAGCGACTCGATGATCTCCTTCTGAAGGGCGGTGACGAAGTCGGTGTAGGACTCGTCGGTGACGACGGTCAGCTCATTGATGTCATGGACGGTGACAGGGTTGTCCATCCGTTCGCCGTGCTGGTCGACCGACAGGCGCAAGCCTCGGCCGATCTCCTGGCGCCGCGTGGTGGTGTTGTCGCTCTTCTTGAGCATGCCCATCACAAACACGTTCGGGTTATCCCAGCCCTCACGCAACGCCGAGTGCGACCAGATGAAGCGCACGGGCTCCTCAAACGACAGTAGCCGTTCCTTGTCTTTCAGGATCAGGTCGTAGGCGTCGACGTCGTCCGACTGTCCAGCGAAGTCACCGCGCGCGGCAATCTTGCCGTCGATCGATCGTCCTGTCTTCTTGTCGATCGAGAAGTAGCCCTCGTGGGTCGATCGCACCGGGATCG
>JAUNRO010000285.1 GCA_030544185.1 Propionibacteriaceae bacterium
CCTGCGCCGGAACAGCAGGCGCCGTCCGCACCGTCCGCACCCCCGCAGTCGGGTGGTGCGCCAGATTTCGAGTCCCCGACCGGCGGATCCCAAGCGCCCGAGGCCGAGAGCGATACCTTCGAGTGGGTGCTCGAGGTCTGGATCGATCCGGAGTGGTTTGCCCTGCAGGACAGCCCCGACCCCATGCCGTCGCCCGGGCTGCCGGAGATCCATCCACTACGCAAGGCGTCGCTGCTCATCGGGCGCCCGTCACGCAGCCGCAACATCCACCCCGACATCGACTGCGAGCCCGACACCGGCATCAGCCGCCGCCAGGCCCAGCTCTCCACCGACGGCACCCGCTGGTTCATCGAGGACCTCGGATCCGCCAACGGCACGTTCGTCGCCGATGCCTCCGGCGGGATGCCGACCACGCCGGTCCCGACCGGCCGGCGCCGCGAGCTGTCCGCCGACGACCGGATCTATCTGGGCGCCTGGACGCGGCTGGTGCTGCGCAAGGCCACCGACGAGGAGAAGGGGGCGTACGCCGCGGTCTGAGCGACTTCGCGATCGCGCCCGCACTAAACTTGGCGGGTGACCCCCCGCTCCTGGCTGCGCGCTGCGCTCGCGCTGACCACGATCGGCTGGGGCGCCAATCAGTTCGCCGCGATGCTGCTGGTCTATCGCCGGATCGACGGGCTCAGCGATTCCAGCGTGACGCTGATGTTCGCGGCCTACGTCATCGGGCTCATGCCCGCGCTGCTCGGCGCCGCCTGGCTGTCCGCCCATCACGGCCAGCGCCCGATCATCCGGACCGCGCTGGTGCTGGCCACCGTGGGCACCGTCCTGCTGATCATCGGGTCGGAGCAGACCTGGGCGCTGTACGCCGGGCGGGTCGTCGCCGGGGTGGCCACCGGTGCCGCCATGGGGCCGGGCACGGCCTGGATGAAGGAGCTCTCCGCCGGTGAGCCGCTGGGCACGGGCGCCCGCCGTGCCACGATCGCGCTCTCGTCGGGGTTCGGGGGCGGGCCGCTGATCGCCGGCGCCGTGGCGCAACTGGCCCCGGCCCCGCAAGTGACGCCCTATCTCGTGCACCTCGTCGCCATGGCCGTGGCCGTGGTCCTCGCCTGGACCACCCCGGAACCCGCTCGGACCGACCATGCGACCCCGAGTGCGGGCGCGGTCGCCCGCAGTCTCGCTCACCCGTGGTTCCTCATCAGGGTCGCGCCCGCAGCCGCGTGGGTGTTCGGCAGCGTGGTGATCTCCTTCATCTTCCTGCCGTCGCGCCTGGCCGACGGCCTGGCCGGCGCGCCCTATCTGCTCACCGGCGTCATCGCTGGTGCCACCTTGCTGACCGGCGTCCTGGTCCAGGGGCCGGTGCGCCGGTTCGAGGACGCCCGGCCCGGGCACAGCATCACCCTGGGGCTGAGCCTTCTGCTGACCGGTCTCGCGCTGGGCATGGGCGCGCTCGCCCTGGACACCGCGTGGTTCCTGTTCCTGACCGCCCCCGTGCTCGGGGCGGCGTACGGCACGCTCATGGTCGCCGGTCTCTGTGAGGTCGAGCGGCACATGCCGCGGTCACAGCTGGCGCCCGGGGCGGCGGTCTACTACTGCCTCACCTATCTGGGCTTCTTCGTGCCGTGGGTGTTGTCGTTGTTCGGGAGTACGCCCGGGTGGGCGCTGCTCAGCGTCTGCTGGATGGTTGCCGCGGTGGGCCTGGTGGTGGTCCGGCCGCGCTCGGGGCGGACTGCGGATGCCTGAGCAACGGTCAGCCTGCGCCGAGGGCGAACAGATTCGGGATCTCTCGTGTGCGTGTGGCAACGTGGACCCGCACGCGGACGGAGGTCCGCCATCGTCTTGGAGGAACCGTGGAAATCAAGGTCGGGATCCAGCACGTCGCCCGGGAGATCACCGTCGAGACCGACGAAACCGCCAATCAGGTCGCCGAGGCCTATCAGCGCGCGGTCGCTGACGACGGGCTGCTCACCCTGACCGACACCAAGGGCGGCCGGACGCTGATCCGCGCCGACGCAATCGCCTATCTGGACCTCGGCGAGGAGAAGCCGCGCCGCGTGGGCTTCGGCAACCTCTGAGGTGCGCCGGTCGCTGCGGCGCTGGGGCGTCGCGCTCGCACTGCTGGTGATCATCGCGCTCTATGCGACCCTGAAGATCGCTTCCGGGGACCAGAGCGGCCTGGTGTGGTCGGCGATCCTGTTGCCTGCGGCGTTCGTGTTGTCCCCGCTGTGGTTCCCCCGCCCGCGAGCCACGCGGGCCGAAGCGCTGGCGGCGCCGGAGCGGGTCGCGATCTACTACCGGCCCGCCGACATCTGGTCGATCCGGCTGCGGCTCGGGCTCAGCAGCATCGCGAAGAAGGCGCTCTGGGTCGATGTCGTCGCCGACCCGGAGGCCGAGGCTTGGGTGCGCGAGGTCAACAAGGGCGATCTGCTCACTCCGACAGTGGTCGCGGGCGAGGACCTGAAGCGCAACCCGCCCCACCACTGGGTGGCGCGACATCTGCTCCCGGAGTGACGCGCACGGCATGCGATTTCATGCCTGCCGGTCAGGTAGCTAGACTCGTCGTCCGTGGGCGTTTCATCGCGCCTCTTCCCGGCCGGGCGCCGCGCGTGCCCCGCGCATGCCGCGCCCTTTGTCGTCCGAGCAGGCCGCCGGGGATCGACCGCCTCCGGGTCCTGACGGGTCCGGGACCTGACGAACGGAACCATTCTGACCACCAACGAAACCTCCACCGCAGCGCCAGATCTCGTCGAGGAGAGCCTCGACGACGTGGTGAGCGCCGAGATCGTCACCGAAGACGAGCCCATCGAAGACTTGGAGCACACGTTCGCTGACCTGGGCGTACTGCCCGAGATCTGTGATGCCCTCACCCAGGTCGGCATCACCCATCCCTTCCCGATCCAGTCCATGTCGATCCCGATCGCGCTGGCCGGAACGGACATGATCGGCCAGGCCCGCACGGGCACCGGCAAGACCCTCGCCTTCGGCATCTCGCTGCTCCAGCGCATCACCGTCGACAATGCCCCGGGCGTCGCCCCGCAGGCGCTGGTCGTTGCCCCGACCCGCGAGCTTGCCCTGCAGGTCGCGAAGGATCTGCGGATCGCCTCGACCGTGCGCGAGGCACGCGTGCTGACCGTCTATGGCGGTGTGGGCTATGAGCCGCAGCTGGATGCGCTGGCGGCGGGCGTGGACGTCGTGGTGGGTACGCCGGGCCGGCTGCTCGACCTGATGGACCGCCGCGCGCTCGACCTGCGCCACCTCAAGGTGCTGGTGCTCGACGAGGCCGATGAGATGCTCGACCTGGGGTTCCTGCCCGATGTCGAGCGACTGATCGCGAACACCCCGGCGTCGCGCCAAACCCTGCTGTTCTCCGCGACGATGCCGTCGGCGATCGCCTCGCTGGCCCGGACGCACCTCACCCAGCCGGTGAACATCCGCGCGGAGCATCACGACGAGTCCTCGACCGTCCCGCTGACCACCCAGCACGTGTTCCAGGCCCACGACCTCGACAAACCCGAGATCGTCGGCCGGCTGCTGCAGGCGACCGATGTCGAGAAGGTCATGATCTTCTGCCGCACCAAGCGTGCGGCCCAGCGCATCGCCGATGACCTCGCCGACCGGGGCTTCGCCGCGGCCGCCATCCATGGCGATCTGCGCCAGGAGGCCCGGGAGCGGGCGTTGAAGCGCTTCCGCGAGGGCAAGGTCCGGGTCCTGGTCGCCACCGATGTGGCGGCGCGCGGCATCGACGTCTCGGGTGTCAGCCACGTCGTCAACTATGAGTGCCCCGACGACGACAAGACCTATGTGCACCGCATCGGCCGCACCGGCCGGGCCGGCGCCTCGGGCATCGCGGTCACGCTGGTCGACTGGCAGGACCTCACCCGGTGGAAGGTGATCAACAAGACCCTGAACCTGGACTTCGACGATCCCGTCGAGACCTATTCCACCTCGCCCCACCTGTTCGAGGAGCTCGCGATCCCTGCCGGGACCAAGGGCCGGATCGCCCCCGAGAAGCCGGCCGAAGAGGCTCGCGAACGCCCGCGCACGCCACGGCCCAAGCGCACCCGGACCCGTCGGCGCACTCGCAACGGCCAGCCCGTCGATGCCAGCCAGACGACCACCGGCGCCCCGGAGACCCCGTCCGGGAACTCCGGCGCCGTCCCCGACCCGGCGG
>JAUNRO010000286.1:0-2350 GCA_030544185.1 Propionibacteriaceae bacterium
GCACACATACCAAGAGTCAGGGCACAATCAGGCACTCATTGTGGAAGTCAGGTCAGCGCTGAGCTGCCTGTTGTTTGATGCGGCTCGTGAGTTCGGTGACCTGATTGAAGATCGTTCGGCGCTCATTCATGAGCTGGCGGATCTTGCGATCCGCGTGCATCACCGTCGTGTGGTCACGCCCACCGAACTCCGCGCCGATCTTCGGCAGGGAAAGGTCGGTGAGTTCGCGACATAGATACATGGCGATCTGCCGGGCGGTGGCGAGCGCATGGGTGCGCGATGAACCGCACAGATCGTCGACCGCGAACGAGAAATATTGCGCGGTCTGGGCGATGATCAACGGCGCCGTAATCGGACTCTCGCCACCGTCCGGGATCAGGTCCTTGAGCACCTGCATCGTCAGGTCCATATCGACTTCCTGACGGTTCAGGCTGGCGAACGCCGTGACCCGGATCAACGCGCCCTCGAGTTCGCGGATATTCGTCTGCACCTTCGAGGCGATGAACTCCAGCACATCCAGCGACACGGTCAACCGCTCCTGGGCCGCTTTCTTCTTCAGGATCGCGATGCGCGTCTCCAGATCGGGGGCCTGGACATCGGTGATCAGTCCCCACTCGAACCGGCTCCGCAGCCGCGGTTCGAGCGCCTCGAGCAGCTTGGGCGGGCGATCGGAGGTCATCACGATCTGTTTCTGGGCGTTGTGCAGCGTGTTGAACGTGTGGAAGAACTCCTCCTGGGTCTGGATCTTCGACTCCAGGAATTGAATGTCGTCGATCAGCAGGACATCGACATCGCGGTAGCGTCGCCGGAACTCCGCGGTCTTGTTCTCCGAGATCGAGTTGATGAAGTCGTTGGTCATCTCCTCGGTCGAGACATAACGCACCCGGACCCGATCGAAATAGTTCCGCACGTAGTGACCCAAGGCGTGCAGCAGGTGCGTCTTGCCCAGTCCCGATGCGCCATAGATCATCAACGGGTTGTAGGCCTTGCCCGGTGCCTCGGCGACAGCGACGGCAGCGGCATGGGCGAACCGGTTGGATGCTCCGATGACGAAGCTCTCGAACGAATATTTGGGATTGAGCCGGGAATCGTACGCCCGAGCGGCCGGCTGCGCCGATCCGGGAACCGGCGCCGGCGTGCGGGTCGGCTCGGTTGCGCTCGGCGACGACGCTTCCGGCACGATGGGGTCGCTCGCCGGCTCGGGATCGGCCTCGAGCACGTCCGCCAACGAGGGATCGATGGTGATGGCCAACCGGGTCTCGCGCTCGAACAGCTCGGAGAGGGTGCCCTCGATGCTCTGGCGCAGCCGCGATTCGACCCGTTCGCGGGTGAACTCGTCCGGCACGGCGACCATCACCGTGGACTGGTGGACGGTGAGGGGCTGCGTGCGACGAAGCCAGCCCCGCTGTTCCTGGGGCGCCTCCGCCACGACGTGGTCCCAGGCTTCCTGCAAAGACGGTTCGTTGCGGCTCACGCCGCGCGGGACGTCGAAGGATTCGAGCGGGCCGCCGCCAGCGAAGCGCGCCGAATGATCCGAATGATCGAAATCGTTCAACGCGCACCCCGGGATTCGCTGAGCCCGCGGGCCGTCACCCGCGAGCGATTCGATTTATTCACACAATTATCCACAGACTGTGGGTACCCCCCAAGTCCAGACTGCCGCATGGGCTCCCAGAGCCCTGACCGTAGAGCAACCCGGAGTCGGATCGCAAGACGGCTGAGCGTTCGCCCGGCGTGTCGGCTGGACGAGTTTGCAGTGGGCCATCCGTTTGACCCGAGCCCGGTGCCCGCGTACCGTAGAAAGGTCGCCGGGACGTCCGGCCACCTTCTTATGCGCCCTGACAGGCGGGCTTTTCCTCGTTGAAAATCCTGTGTTCCGGGCGTGACCGAGGACACCTGTCCGAGCCTACGAAGAATATGGGGTTCACTCGTGAGCAAGCGCACTTTCCAGCCGAGCAACCGGCGTCGCAGCCGCACCCACGGTTTCCGTCTGCGGATGCGGACCCGGGCGGGCCGCGCCATCCTGTCCTCCCGGCGCCGCAAGGGCCGGGCCCGGCTGGCCGGCTGACCCACTGCGCAGTCGTGCTGCCCAAGGCGCACCGCATGCGGTCGGCTCCGGAGTTTCGGAGCACGATCCGCGGGGGCGTCCGTGCCGGACGGCACACGCTCGTGGTCAGCGCCCACCGGCGCGAGCCCGCGACCGGAGGCGTCCGGGTCGGTTTCGTGGTGTCGAAAGCAGTGGGCAATGCCGTGGTCCGCAACCGCGTGAAGCGTCGGCTTCGTCATCTCAGCGCTCCGTTGCTCGAGCTCACGCCCGTGGGCACGAGCATCGTGGTCCGCGCCTTGCCAC
>JAUNRO010000286.1:2360-4132 GCA_030544185.1 Propionibacteriaceae bacterium
AACGCTGAGACCGCGAACAACGACGACGGCGCCACCGGCAGCGGAACCGGCGGCCGGGTTGGGACCGGACCTCGAGGGCGCTTGGCGGACCTGCGTGAAGAAGCTGGACAGGCGATGAAGTGGCTGTTGATCGGCTTCATCCGATTGTGGCGAGCGGTGATCAGCCCGCTTTACGGGAACGTCTGCAAATATCACCCGAGCTGTTCGGCCTATGGGCTGGAAGCTGTCCAGGTGCACGGGGCGCTGCGGGGGTCGTGGCTGGCCGTGTCCCGGATCGTGCGCTGCAACCCCTGGTCCAACGGAGGATACGATCCCGTGCCTGGCACCCCCGCTGCTGTTGCCTGGGAACGTGAACAACGTGAGGCCGCCCACCCCGAATCTGCCCCTGAGATGACCGAGGAAGTCGGCACCGTCAGGGACACTGGAACCACCGCCGTCGCACCAGCGCCCGAGAGCGCATCGCCGGCTCACGACGATATCGACGCCCGAGGAAGAAACTGATGCACACATTGGCCCCGTTGCTCGTCCCGATGGCTGGCTTCTGGGACACGATCATGTCGCCGCTGCACTGGGCCGTGTCCGGTCTGTTGGTGCTGGCACACAACATCTTCTCGCCGGTCTTCGGTGCCGACTCGGGCCTCACGTGGACCCTCACGATCGTCTCGCTGACGATCGTCATCCGGACGCTGCTGATCCCCCTGTTCGTGAAGCAGATCCGCTCCTCGCGCAACATGATGACGTTGCAGCCAAAGGTGCGGGAGCTGCAGAAGAAGTACGCCCATGACCGGGAGAAGCTCGGTCAGGAGACGATGAAGCTCTACAAGGACGAGGGTGTCAACCCGATGGCGTCCTGCTTCCCTCTCCTGCTGCAGATGCCGATCTTCTTCGCGCTCTTCCAGGTGCTCAACGGCGCCGCCCGGGGCCAGGTCAAGGGCGCGTTCATGACCGAACAGCTGGCGGAGTCGCTGTCGAACGCGACCATCTTCGGCGCGCGGCTGGCGGGCACGTTCCTGCCGATGGAGAGTTTCGGAGCCGAACAGGTCGTCGCTCTGGTCCTGATCCTCGCCATGGTCGGCAGCCAGTTCTATGTGCAGCTGCAGCTGACCGCCAAGAACATGCCGCCGGAGGCGATGACCGGGCCGATGGCCCAGCAGCAGAAGATGATGCTGTATCTCTTCCCGATCATCTTCGGTATCGGCGGGGTCGCCTTCCCGATCGGTCTGCTGATCTATTGGACCGCCTCCAACCTGTGGTCGATGGGCCAGCAGTTCTATGTGATCCGCCAGTCGCCCACGCCGGGGACGCCGGCGTACGCCGCGTGGGAGGCCCGCATGCGCATGAAGGGTCTCGATCCGACGCAGATCCGGCCCGGGCAGAAGGCGCCGAAGAAGCAGGCGGCGACCGTGGAGGCGACTGCTGAGCCGACCAATGAGGAGCTTGCCGCAGGCACCGGCGACCCCGAGCGGCCGCGCGTGCAGCGTCAACAGCCACGTCGACAGACGAGGTCGAACCGCAAGAAATAGTTTTGACGGCGTTGCGTGACGGACGCCGTTTTTGAGCCGACCCGGCCGACCCATGGCCACCCGTGGCGTGAAGCCACGGTTTCGCGAAGGAGACTTTGAGTGAGCGATTCTGCGACCAATGCCGCCTGGGATGACGTGACTGTGCCCAACGCGGACGACGAGGTTATGGCCGGTGATGGCGATGTGATCGCTGATCCCGATCCTGAGCCCGAGCCTGTCGAGGACGATGCCGACGACGACGATGCCGAC
>JAUNRO010000287.1 GCA_030544185.1 Propionibacteriaceae bacterium
ACCCGCCCCTGCACGCGCCGGGCCAACGCCTCCAGGAAGCGCGCGAGCCCGGGATCGTCGCCCAGCCGGAAGAACGTCGTCTGCGCGCCCAGCCGCATCGCCTGCTCGAGCTCCTGCACGGTCACTGACAGGGTGTACTGCGACGGGGGATAGTCGAAGTAGGCCTCCCCGTCCGGCTCCAGGTGGGCCGTCGGCTCGCCGTCGGTGACCACGAGCAGCACCGGCTGGGCTGACGGGTGCCGCCGGAAGAACCGGTTGGCCAACAGCAGCCCGTGGTGCAGGTTCGTGCCCTGGATCCCATAGTTCGTCTGCAGCGCGGTGAGCTCGGCGATGTCCAGCGTGCCCGCGGTCCGGCCGAACCCCACCAACGTGAGCGCGTCCCCGCGGAAGCGGGTCGAGATCAGATGGTGCAGGGCGAGCCCGGTGCGCTTCATCGGCACCCAGCGGCCCTCGATCGCCATCGAGAACGACGTGTCCACGAGCAGCGCGACCGCGGCCTGCGTCCGCGCTTCGGTCTCGGTGATCTCGATGTCACCGACGCCGAGCCGCACTCCGTGCGACGCATCTCTGCCCTCGGCGACCGTCCGCTGCACCGCGTTCGCGACCGTCCGCGTCACGTCCCACGGCTCGGTGTCGCCGAATTCCCAGGCCCGTGCGGAGCCGGTCCGCTCGCCGGCGGCCCCCGCTGTCCGGGTGTCCCGGTTCCCCGTCCGCCCGGACAGCCGTTCGGCCACGTCCTTCAGCAGCGCCTTGCCGAGCTGGCGCATGGCTTTCGGTGACAGCCGCAGCGTGTTGTCCGACCCGCGTTGCAGATAGCCGGAGTCCCGCAACGCCTTCTCCAGCTCCGCGAGCGTCCGCGCGTCCACGGCTGCTTGTTCGCCGAGGTGCCGGCCCAGCATCTCCAGATCCACGTCGTCGAGTGCCGCGCCCGCATACTGCTGCGACAACTGCGCACCCAGGGCGTCCAGGTCGGCGAGCTCCTGCATCATTCCGGCCGCCTCGCCGAGCCCCATGCCCTGCTCGCCCGAGAATTCCTCCGATCCATCCCAGTCCTCGCCCGGGCGCAGGTCACGGAGATTCGCGTCCAGCCGCGCCAGCGATTCCATCAGCTCGGGCGATCCGAACGCCTGCGAGGCCAGCTGATCGAGTTCGGCGCGCTGCTCGGGTGTCAGCGAGTTCCGCATCCGTTGCGCCGCCGCCGCACGCTCGGCGAGCGCGTCGAGCAATTCGTCGATGTTCTGGGGATTCTCGGGGAAGAACTCCCCGTGTTTGTCCATGAACTCCCGGAACTGCTGGTCGGTGTTCTCCCCGCGCCGGTGGGCGTCGAGCAGATCGTTGAGCTCGGCGAGCATCTCGTTGACCCGCTGCCGGTCCTCGTCGGTCGCGTTCTCCAGTGCCTGCTTCATGCCCGCGAAGCGCTGGTCGAGCGCCTCACGGCCCATGAGGTCGGCGATCTTCTGGTATGCCTCCCGGGCCTCGCCGCTGCGCCACTGATAGTCCCGGAGCTCGTTGACCGCTGCCGCGGTGCTCGGGGGGAGATTCTCCAATTGCATCTCGGCGAAGCGGGCGTCGTCGTCGAGATCGCGGGCGAGCTGCTTGCGCTCGGCGAGCACCGCCTGGTCGAGCAACTCGCGCACCTCGTCCAGGGTCCCGTCGAGCCGGTGCCTCTGCAGCAGCTCCTGCCGCTTGCGAGCCACCTGACGGGCCAGATCATCAAGCCCTCGCTGGTCCCGGCCGCCGCGCCGCAGGAACTCCCGCATCGCGCGTTCGGGCGACGAACCGTCCATCACCTCGCGGCCGATGTGCTCCAGCGCCTCCGCGATGTCGACCGGGGGTGCGAGCGGGTCCGGGCCGCCGCGATAGCGGCCGTAGCGCGAGGTGTGGCGGGCCATGGCCCCAGCCTACGTGGGGCTCCGCCTCGCCGAAGGCTGGCGCGCGCTCGCCACACCGACGTCAGCCGTACACCGTTTCGCTGCCGCCAGCCTCCTTGCTGATCCGGCGTGCCAGATAGAGGCCTTCCAGGGCGAGTTCGAGCGCGGAGGCCCGTTCGCCGGTCGTACGCGCGGTCAGGCGCTCGGTGACTTCGTCATAGAGCGGGCCCGGGCCGTGGGGGAGAGCGTCGAGAAATTCCTGGGCGGTCACCCGCTCACCCGTCGTCACGAGGGTCGAGCCGTCCATCGCCGCGACCAGGGGCGCGAAGTCGATCCCGCGCAGATGTTCGCGCACCGCCGCCGCGGTCGCCATGCGCAGGAGGTGGTTCAGGATCTCCAGCTCGCGTCCGTCCTCGCCGACCTCGAACTCGATCTTGCCGGCGAGCACGTCGACGGCAGCCTCCAGATCGACCAGCCGGGCGACGGCCTCGTCCTCGCCGCGCACGGTCGCACGATGCAGCGCCGCGGCGGCGACGGTCTCGGCGCCCGCGATCGCGAACCGGGCGGAGACACCCGAGCGCTGGTCGACCGCGGAAGACTCGCGGAGCTCACGGGTGAACCGCGCGAGGATCTCGATGAGAACGTCGGGAACCTCGGCCACGAGGTGGGCCTCCTGGCGGATGACCGCGACCTCGTCGAGGATCTCGATCGGATAGTGCGTCCGGATCTCGGCGCCGAAGCGGTCCTTGAGCGGGGTGATGATGCGCCCGCGGTTCGTGTAATCCTCCGGATTCGCGCTGGCCACCAGCAGCACGTCCAGGGGCAGCCGCAGCACGTAGCCGCGGATCTGGATGTCGCGCTCCTCCATGACGTTGAGCAGTGCGACCTGAATCCGCTCGGCGAGATCGGGCAGCTCATTGATCGCCACGATGCCGCGGTGGCTGCGGGGGACGAGGCCGAAGTGGATCGTCTCGGGATCGCCCAGGCTGCGGCCCTCGGCGACCTTGATCGGGTCGACGTCGCCGATGAGGTCGCCCACCGAGGTGTCGGGGGTGGCCAGTTTCTCCGAATAGCGTTCCTCGCGGTGGCGCCAGGCGACCGGCAGCTCGTCACCGAGCTCGCCGGCCCGGCGCTGGGACTCGAGCGTGATCGGGTGATAGGGATGCTCGCCCAGCTCGGAGCCGGCGATCACGGGGGTCCATTCATCGAGCAGGCCGACGAGCGTGCGGAGCAGGCGGGTCTTGCCTTGACCGCGCTCGCCCAGCAGGACCACGTCGTGGCCGGCGATCAGAGCGCGCTCGAGCTGGGGGATGACGGTGGACTCGAAGCCGTGCAGCCCCGGCCACGGGTCGCGGCCGGCCGCCAGGGCGGCGAGCAGATTGTCGCGGATCTCCTCGCGGAGGGCCCTCGCCACATGGCCGGAGGCGCGGAGTTCGGCGAGGGTGCTGATGCTGGGTCGCTCGGTCACTCGGCCACTGTACGTGGACGGGCCCGGTGAGCAGGTGGCGCCAGACGGCGGCGGTGGCCGTTGCGTCGCGGGCATGCTTCGCATCCCGTCGGCTCGCCGCCCCTGAGAGCGGCGAGCTCGGCCTCGAGCTGCTCCTCGGAGACCTGGACGGGGTGGCTCGAAAGGCCGGCGCTCGTGGTGAGTCCCTGTCAGCGGGCGTCGTTGGCGCGGGTCATGGCCTCCCAGGCTCGGTCGGCCAGGCGGATCCTCGCCGGCGGGGGTGTGGTGTCGGGGTCGGTGCGGAACGTGCCGTGCGGGGTGACCCAGAACTCCTGACCGGCCGGGGTGGTCCAGTGATAACTGCCAGGGCGGACGGTGACCTTTCGGTAGCCACCGAATGTCTTCGCTCGGTGGGCTCGGGTCGATTCCGGAGCGAGGTTGTCGCTGTGGGTGGGGCCTTGTGGATGGGGGATCACGTGATCGACCTGGACGTGCTTGCTGGTCGAGGCCTGATTGGAGAACGGGAACACCACGGTGGGGTTGCGCAACTTGACCGCGCGCGCGATCCGATCGGGGATCGCATATCCGTCGACGCCCTGCGGGGCGAGGGGATCCAGCACCGGCGCGAGCACGACTTTCGAGGCGCGTTCGATGAGCTGCTGAATCTGGGACCGGGCGAGCTCGCCGAGCTCAGGGCTGGCCCCGCCCGCGCCGGCGACCAGATCAGCCAGCGTGAGGTGGAGGTCGATATTCAGCGTGCCGACCTGCCAGGGGCTGCCGAAGGACGCTGGTTCAGTGCCGG
>JAUNRO010000288.1 GCA_030544185.1 Propionibacteriaceae bacterium
CTCCGCGGCCGCGGTCAGCTGGCTGCGGCGAACCTCGATCCCCGAGGCCAGCCCGATCGACGACGACACGCTCAACTGGTGACCCATCGCCCGCAGCGCCGCACCGACCTCGGAGTCGGCGAGCCCACCGTCGGTGCTCTCGGTGCCGTTGCGCGAGCTCAGCCGCGGCGCCGCGATGGCCTCGACCAGCGGCAGCCCCCGATCGAGATAGCCGACGATGATCTGTGCCACGGTCGTGATGATCGTCGCCCCACCCGGCGTGCCGGCGGTGAGCAGCGGCCGGCCGTTCTCGAACACCAGCGTCGGGCTCATCGACGAGCGGGGGCGCTTGCCGGAGCCGGGCAGGTTCGGATCGGGCACGCCCGGGGTCACCGGGGTGAAGTTGAAGTCGGTCAGCTCGTTGTTGAGCAGGAAACCGGCGCCCGGCACCGTGATCCCCGACCCGCCGGTCTGCTCGATCGTGAGGGTATAGGACGCGACGTTGCCCCACCGGTCGACCGCGTTGAGGTGCGTCGTCGACACGCCCTCGCGCACCTCGCCCTGGCGCTCGCCGATCCGCGCCGGCTCCTCGTAGTCCCCGTCGGGGTAACCGAACGGGATCGGCCGCGGGTGGGCCCGGTCGGGATCGAACAGTCCCGCGCGCTCACGGGCGAAGCCGGTGCTCAGCAGCTCCTCCACGGGGACCCCCGGCACGTGGCCGACCCAGCGGTTGCGGTCGGCGAACGCGGTGGCCGAGGCCTCGGAGAACCGGTGATAGGCCTGCACCACGTCGACCTCCGACATCGCCACGCCGGTGAGTTGGGCGTACGCCTGGAGCAGGTTGAGGATCTCCCCGACCGCGATGCCGCCGGAGCTCGGCACACCCATGCCGAACACCTCGTAGTCGTAGTAACGGCTGCGGGTGGGCTCCAGCACCCGCGCCGAATAGCGCTGGAGGTCGGCCAGCGTGAGCTGACCCGAGAACACCGACACCCCGTCCGCCGTGCTGGGCCGCTGCGCCTCCGCCACGATGGCCCGCGCGAGCGGTCCGCGATAGAACGCGTCCATCCCCCGGGTGCGCAGGCGGCGATAGGTCTCGGCGAGATCGGGATTGCGCAGGGTCGAGCCGACCGCGGGCGGCTCGCCGCCCGGCATGAACACCCGCACGGTCTCGGGGAACATCGAGAAGCGTTCGGCGTTGTTGGCCACGTTGTTGGCGAAGCCCTGGTCCACCACGAAGCCCCGCCGGGCGATCTCCTCGGCCGGTTGCAGCAGGCGGCCCAGCGGCCGCGACCCGAAGCGGCGGATGGCGAGCTCCCACGTCGCAGGGGTGCCGGGAACGCCGACGGACAGCCCGGAGCTGACGACCTCAGCGAAATTCAGCGCCTGGCCGTCGGCATCGGTGAACACGGTCTCGGTGAACGAGGCCGGGGCGCTCTCGCGCCCGTCGATCGTGGAGACCCTGCGCCGGCGGGCATCGTAATATACGAAGAACCCGCCACCGCCGAGGCCGCAGGAGAACGGTTCCGTGACGCCCAGGGTGGCGGCCATCGCGATCGCCGCATCGGCCGCATTGCCACCCTGGCGCAGGATCTGGATGCCGACCTCGCTGGCATATGGATCCACCGACGACACCGCGCCACCGGAGCCGGTCGCCTCGGGCACGCGCAGCGGTTCGGGCAGGGCACCGCCTCGACCCGGCCGGCGCTGGGGTTCGGCCCGCGCGGTGAGGGGAGCACCCGCGAGGGTGACGCCGCCAATGGCCCCGGCTGCGAGGAGCGCACGCCGGGAAAGATGCAGGGACTGCGGTTCGATCGTCATGAGATCTCCTCTGGAGGGGGTTCGCTCATTGTTCGTCGGCGCGCCCCGATTCCGCCAGCAAAATGACGGAATCGATATGAACGAGGGGTCGAGCCTAGGTCGCGTCCACCGCGCCGATCATGGTCTCCATGACGTCCTCCAGCATGGCGACGCCGGTCACTTCTCCGGTGCTGCCGGTGGCCAGCGCGAGGTGGACGCCGGAAGCCTGCATCTGGGACAGCGCCTCGGGCAGCGGGGTGTCGGACCGGACCTCTCCCAGCTCGCGGATCCGCTCGCGGGGGATCGGGGCCTCCGGGTGGGTGTCGATGAGGTCGAGCACGTCCTTGAGGTGCAGATAGCCGGCCCACGAGCCATTGTCGTCGCGCACCGGGAAGCGGGAGAACCCATGGCTCACTGCCGCCTGCTCTGCCTCGCGCACCGTCGGCTCCGGCCCCAGGGAAATCAGCTTGGTGACGGGGACCTCGACGTCGGCGACGGTCGCGGAGGTCATCATGAGCGCCCCGCTCAGGAGCTGGTGCTCGTTCTCATCGAGCAGCCCGACCTCGGCGGACTCGGCGAGATAGCTCGGGACGTCCTCGGTGGTGATCGTGGAGGCGACCTCGCGGGTCGGGGTGATCTTCGCGATGCGCAAGACGATGTTGGCAAGCCCGTTCATCAGCCACAGCAGGGGCTTGAGGATCGTGGCGATCGCATACATCGGCGGGCCGAGGAGCAGCGCTGAGCGAGCGGGGCCGGCGATCGCGATGTTCTTGGGGACCATCTCGCCGAGGGTCATGTGCAGATAGATCACGATCGCCATCGCGATCACGAACGAGATCGGGTGGACCAGGGCGTCGGGCACGTTGGCGGCCTCGAACAGCGGCTCCAGCAGGTGCGCCACCGCGGGCTCGCCTATCGCGCCGAGACCCAGGGAGCACATCGTGATGCCGAGCTGGGCGCCGGCCATCATGACCGTGACGTTCTCGACCGCCCGCAGCGTCAGCCGCGCCCCCGGCGTCCCCTTCTCGGCCGCCTCCTCGACGGCGTGGCGGCGCACCGACACGAGTGCGAACTCGGCACCCACGAAGAACGCATTGCCGATCAGCAGCAGGACCGCGATCCCGATCGCCGTGAGGTCACTCATCAGCCGCCTCCTCGAGCGGGACCACGGTGAGCTCGATCCAGGCGACCCGGTGGCCGTCGGTCTCGGTGACCGTGAGGGTGGCGGCGACCTCGGTGGGCAGGTCGTCGTCGTCGAGGGCGTTGCGGTCCCGTGCGGCGATCTTCACCTCGTCACCGGCCACGCAGAAGCGTTCGGTGAGTTCGGTGAGCAGGCCGCCGAGCGTCTCGGTGACCTTGCCCTCGGGCAGCCGGATCCCGGTCACATCCGCCACCTCGTCGGGACGCACCATCCCCGACAGCTTCCAGTGGTGCTCGCCGAGCCGGAGGAACCGTTCCTCGGGGACGTCTTGTTCGTCGGCGATCTCCCCGACGAGTTCCTCCATCAGATCCTCCAGCGTGATGATGCCGTCGGTGCCGCCGAACTCGTCGATCACGACCGCGAGCTGGAGCCCGCCGCGGAGTTCTTCGAGGACGTTGTCGAGCGGCATGGACGAGGGCACCGCGGGAATGGTGTGCAGGATCTGGCGGACCGGGGTGACCCGGCGCTCACCCGCGGCGACGCTCAGGGCATCGCGGAAGTGCACAGCGCCGTGCACCTCGTCGGTCGAGGCGCCGACGACGACGAACCGCGAGTGCCCGAGCCGCTGGGACAGGCGCAGGAGCTTGCTCACCGGGTCCTCGGCATCCATGAAGTGCACCCGGGCCCGCGGCGTCATCGCATCGCGCGCGAATCGTTCGCCGAGCTGGGCGGAGCTGGACATCCGCTGCGCCAGATCGTGATCGATCGTCCCCTCGCGGGCGGATCGCTCGGCCAGCGCGCTCAGCTCCCGCGGTGAGTGGCCGGAAGCCATCTCCTCCAGGGGCTCGATCCCGAGCAGCCGGACGAACGCGTTCGAGCTGCCCTGCAGGACCCACAGCACCGGGCGCATCAACCAGGTGAACGCCCGGTGCGGGGTCGCGATCAGCCGGGACAACCGCATCGGCTCGGCGAGCGCCCAGTTCTTCGGGACGAGCTCGCCGAACACCATCTGGGACACGGTGGCGATCGCGAACGCGAGCGTGAACGACAGCGGCAGTGCTGCCGCCTCGGCCAGCCCCATCGCCTCCAGCGGGCCCCGGCGCAGCAGCGCCGCGAGCGACGGCTCGGCGATGAAGCCGACGATCAGGCTCGTCACGGTGATGCCGAGCTGGCAGCTCGACAGCTGGGTGGAC
>JAUNRO010000289.1 GCA_030544185.1 Propionibacteriaceae bacterium
TTCGGCGATCCCGCGCGGATGCCTTATGCCTTCGATGTCGCGCTCGTGCAGTCCGCCGACGCCGAGAGCTGGGCTGGTGTGGGCGCGGTCCGGGTCGAGGAGGGCTACCACACCGCCGAGCAGGCGAGCGCGACCGTGACCAACTGCCTCGCCCAGGCGTACGCCGGATTCACCATGGACATCGGTGAGGCTGCCGCCATCGAGATCCCCGGTGCCGGGGAGGCATTCCAGCGCTGGGGCCGACTGTCCCAGGAGGGCATCGCCCGGGACTTCCGGGTCATCGTCGCCGACACGGCCAGCCCGGAATCACTGGCGGTCTATGTCCGCATCACCGTCCCCGAATCCGCGGAGGCGGTGACGCTCAGCGACGCCGAAGCTGGCCTCGCCGGGCGCTGAACACGCCAGGATCAGTCCCGCTCGTCCTCATCCTCGTCGTCGTTCCAGTTGGGATCGTTCTCCCATTCCTCGTTGCGTGCAGCGACGCGGTCCAAGGCGGCCTGCGCATCGGCCCGGGTGGGATAGGGACCGAGCCGGTCGGTGGACTTGCAGCCGTCCCAGGGCTCGACGGCCTGGTGCTTCAGGCAGAAGTAGTACTCGTTCTCGGACGCCATGTTTCCTCCCCATGCCCGGATCACGACGGTTGTCCCTCGTTTCCTCCAGCATAGGATGTGACTTCGTGACCGCTCTCCAGCCCTATCCTGTCTCACCGCCGCTGCCGGTGCCGCCACACATCCCGCGCCCGCCCTATGTGGGCAGGAAGGCACCCGAGCCCTATCGCGGGTCGCACGTGCAGAGCGCGGAGACCATCGAGAAGATGCGCGTGGCGGGGAAGATTGCGGCGCAGGCGCTGGCGTACGCCGGGAGCCTCGTCGAGCCCGGGGTGACCACCGATGCGATCGACCGCAAGGCCCACGAGTTCATCTGCGACCACGGCGCCTATCCGTCGACCGTTGGCTATCGCGGGTTCACCAAGTCCATCTGCACGTCGATCAACGAGGTCATCTGCCACGGCATCCCCGACGCGCGCCCACTGGCCGACGGCGATCTGGTGAAGATCGACCTGACGGCCTATTACGACGGCGTGCACGGCGACAATTGCGCGACGTACTTCTGCGGCAACGTCGACGAGGAGTCCCGGTTGCTGTCCGAGCGCACGCACGAGGCGTTGATGCGCGGCATCCGCGCGGCCAAGCCGGGGCGCGAGGTCAATGTGATCGGCAAGGTCATCGAGGCCTACGGCAAGCGCTTCGGTTATGGCGTGGTGAAGGACTACACAGGCCATGGCGTGCACACGGTGTTCCACTCGGGCCTGGTGATCCCGCACTATGACGCCAAGCAGTTCAACGACATCATCGAGGTCGGGATGACGTTCACGATCGAGCCGATGATCGCGCTCGGCGGCATCGACTGGAACCTCTGGGATGACGGCTGGACCGTTGTCACCAACGATCGCTCCCGAGTGGCGCAGTGGGAGCACACGGTCGTGATCACCCCCCAGGGCGCAGAAATCCTCACCCTGCCATGAGCCGGGGCGGGGCCGGCCTCGGCGCCCTCGTCGTCGCCGGCATCGCCTGGGGATCCTCCGGCACCCTCGGCACCCTGCTCGCTCGCAGCTCGGGCCTGCCGCTGCTGGCCATCGGCGGCTATCGCATCGCGGTCGGCGGCCTGCTCGTCGGCGCATTCATCCTCGCCACCCGGCAACTCCAATTGCCCCGCCGGCGCGCCGGCTGGCTGCGCGTGCTCGCCATCGCCGCGTGCTCGGCGCTCTATCAGGTGTCGTTCTTCACCGCGATCGGCCTGATCGGGGTCGCCCTCGCGACGCTCGTCGCGATCGGGTCCGCGCCGATCATGGTCCTCGTGGTCGATGCCGCCACCGGCCGGCACCGGTTGGGGCTGCGGCTGCTGGCGACGCTCGCGATGGCGGTGGCCGGGTTGGTGTTGTTGGTGGGTACGCCGCCGTCGGGCGTCGGTGCCGATGCCTTGCTGCGCGGCGGTGTCCTGGCCCTCGCCGCCGGGTCCGGGTTCGCGGGGATCAGCCTCATCGGTGCCCGGCCCGCATCGGACTTCCAGAACCTCACGGGCACCGCCCTGGCCTTCGGCATCGGCGGCCTCGGCGTCCTCCTCATCGCCGCCAGCCGCGGCACCGTGACCTTCGCCCCCACCCCGACCGCGATCGGGCTGGTCGTCGCGCTGGGGCTGATCCCGACCGCGATCGCCTACCTCGCCTATCTGCAGGGCCTGCGCACCCAGTCCTCCACCACGGGCGCGCTCGTGTCGCTGCTGGAGCCGCTGACCGCGGCACTTCTCGCGGCCCTCGTGCTCGGCGAGCGGCTCACGATCCCGACGCTCGCGGGCGCCGCACTGCTGCTCGGCGCAGTCGCCCTCACGGCCACGGGGTCGCGCACCCGGACCCCGCCCGCGGCAGGCGCGCTCGGGTGAGCGGCGCCGAACCTGGCGTCAGTTAGGGTGGCAGCACGTTCGGATGATCAGGAGTACGCCCATGCCGCGCCCCCACTTCGGCCTCGCTGCAGCCGCCCTCGCGATGGTGCTGGCGGGCTGCGGCACAACGGCCCCGACCTCGACGCCGACCCCCACCCCGGCCGCTGGACAGGACACCCCCGTGGCCGTCACCGAACCGGCTGGCCCCGCCGCCACCGAACCGCCGCCCGCCGACGAATCGCCAACGGCGGAGGCGACCGAGGACGACGACCCCACGAGCCTGGAGGACGCAGTGATCGAGCCCGACGGCGTCGGGCCGATCCGGGTCGGGGTGTCCCTCGCGGAGGCGCAGGCACACGGCTGGACCGCGATGAATGAGCTCTGCCAGCGCTGGGACGCCTCGCCGGCGCTGCTCGAGCAGGGCCTCAGCCTCACGTTCGTCGACGACCAGCTCTATGAGATCTGGGTGCATCAGCCGACGTTCGCCACCGCCGAAGGCGTCAAGGTCGGCGACACGCTGGATGACGTCAAGCAGGCCTATGGCGATGACCTGCAGACCGAGGAGCGCGAGGGCGGCGGCGGCCGGCTGCCCGCCTGGTTCGTGGTCGAGGATGAGCACGAACTGCTGTTCGTCGAACAGGATCCCGGGCGCGACAACCGCATCAAGGCGATCCTGGCGCGTACGCACGGCACCGAGGTCATCGAGGGATGCTGAGGGCGCGCAGGGCGCTCGCCGCCGTGGCGGCCGTCGCCCTGCTGTCCGCCTGCGGTGGGGGCACCGGTGACGTGAGCGGCGGTGAGGTCACCGAGCCCGAGGCGTTGCCGGCCGAGCCGGCGCCGACGGCGACCGCGACTCCCCTGGCGACGACCTCACCGACGCCCTATGCGGGGCCGACGGGCGCGGCGGACTATGCGGATCTGGAGCTCACTGCGGACGGATTCGGCCCCATGCGGTTGGGGATGACCGCGGCCGAGGGGCAGGACGGTGGCTGGGTCGAGCGGCTGCCGCACTGCGATCGTTGGGGGGCCAGCGCGAAATTGCGCGCCGAGGGTGTCGACCTCGTGTTCGACGATCAGGACCACCTCGCCGAGATCTGGCTGGGCAACTCCATTCATCCCACGGTCGAGGGCGCCCGCGTCGGCATGCCGATGGAGGAGATCGCCTATTTCTATGGCGATGACCTGGATTATGAGCTGCGCGACAGCGTGAGCGGGTCGATGTATGTCCCGTTCGTCCGGTTCGGCGAATTCGAGCTCGCCTTCTATGCCCTCGGCGATGAGAACTCCATCCCGGGCCCGCGCGCTCCGGTGAGCGGGATCGGCGCCCGGGCGTACGGCAAGGACATCGAGCGCCCCAGCTGCTGAGGTTGTCCCCCCAACCGACGACTTGTGCTTCTGCCGCGCCCGGGCAACCGTGGTGAGTGACGCCGCGGGATGCCCGCGGGGACCCGGGGGGACACTGGTGAGGATTTCGAAATTTGCTGGCCTGGCGCTGGTGGTGACGCTCGCTGCAGCGGGCTGCGCCTCGCCCCAGCCGACGGCGGACCCGCGGGCGGCGGGCCCGGCGGCCGCGCCGGCTGCAGAGATTCCCGGGGCCGAGTCGTCGGCGCCGGCGCCGGCGGATCAGAGGAGCACCGGCGATCCCGTTCCGACCGCGGCCGAGACTGCCCC
>JAUNRO010000290.1 GCA_030544185.1 Propionibacteriaceae bacterium
CCGAGCTGGGAGAAGTACGCGTTGATCTGGCGGGCGCGCTTGGCGGCGAACAGCACGAGCCGGTACTTCGAATCGACATCGACCAGCAGGTCGTCGATCGGCGGGTTCGTGATGCCTTCGGGTTGGGTGTTCAAGGTGATCCTTTCGGGTGAACCGATCAGGTTTCAAGTCACAAGCTCAGCAAGCTTACCAAAGCCTCGACGGTTTCCTCGACTGACACGTTGACCACCACGTGATCCGCCTCTCCGATCGCGGCCAACTCAGCCCTGGCGGTCTCCAACCGGCGCTGGATCGCCTCGTCGTCTTCGGTCCCCCGCCCCCGCAATCGGTGGACGAGTTCCTCCCACGACGGGGGGCTCAGGAAAACGAGCTGGGCCTCGGGCAGGTTCTGCTTGACCTGCCGCGCGCCTTGGAGGTCGATCTCGAGGATGACGTGGCGCCCCTGCGCGACGGCATCGAGCACCGGCTGGCGGGGGGTGCCGTAGTAGTTGCCGTGCACCTCGGCCCATTCGAGCAATTCCCCCCGTGCGATGAGCTCCTGAAACTCGTCGAGTTCGACGAAGTAGTAGCTCTCCCCCCGTACCTCACCGGGCCTCGGCGCCCGGGTGGTCATTGAGATGGAATAGAACGGGTCAGGGTACAGCTCGCGAAGCCTCGCGCACACTGTGCCCTTGCCCACTGCGCTCGGGCCGGAGATCACCCAAATCGATGAGGAATCCACCCGGCCGAGCTTACTCGTCAGGAGAAGAGTTCAGTCAGCCGGAGCACCTGGTGGCGGCCGAGGCCGCGGATGCGCCGGTTGGGGGCGATCTGCAGGCTCTCCATGATCTCGGTGGCCCGGGTGATGCCGACGCGTGGCATGGAGCGCAGCAGGTCAACCACCTTGATGCGCGACAGCGTGTCGTCGTCAACGGCCTTGTTCAATGCGTCGGTGAAAGCCAGCTCGCCCGTCTTGACTTGCTCTTTCAAATCGGCTCGGGCTCGACGTGCCTGGGTGGCGGCCTCACGAGCGGCTTCCAGCTGGGAGCTGCTCAACTGCGGAATGGCCATGTGGATGTCCCTTCGACGAAATCTCTAGCATCAAGTGATGGGTGAAACATACCGCGCCGAGCCCCGAAGTTCAGCCTTTGGGGTGGGTTTTGGTCACTTTTGACGAGGCCAGTTGCGCGTTTGCTGCAGGAGCGCCTGGGTGAGTTCTTGCACCTTGTCACGCCCGTATCCGATCACCCCGCGGCTCGCGGTCGGTAACACGTGTGGCAGGGCGGCCCCGAAAAGGCCGGACAAAGCTGACATCGTTCCCCCCTGTGCCCCGATCCCGGGCACCAGGATGGAGGCGTTGAAGGCCGAAAGGTCACAGCCCAGGTCCTCATGGGTGCCGCCCACCACCAGCCCGACGGCGTGCGCGGCGGTGGCGTTCAGCTCGGCGATGGTGTCGATGACGTGCTGAGCGACCGGGACTCCCCCGGCCTCCGCCAGCTGGATGGCGGCCCCCTCCGGGTTGGAGGTGCGGGCGAGCACGTAGAGCCCGGCGGAGCCTGCCACCGCGGCCTCGATGGCTGGCTGCAGCGAGCCGACGCCCAGATAGGGGCTGACCGTGATGGCGTCGGCCTGGGTCGGGGCGTCGGGGCCGAGGAAGGCCGCGGCGTACCCGGCCATCGATGACCCGATGTCGCCGCGCTTCACGTCGAGGATGCTGAGCGCGCCGGCCGCCCTGATGTCGGCCAGAACCTGCTCCAGCACCGCGACCCCGCGCGAGCCGAAGGCCTCGAAGAATGCCGATTGGGGCTTGAACACCGCCACCTCGGTGCCAATCTCCGCCACGATGCCGCGGGCGCAGCGCTCCAGACCTCCGACGGTGTGGGGCAGGTCCCAGGCAGACAGCACCGCCGGCATGGGGTCGATGCCCACGCACAACCGCCCGCGCTCGTCGAGGGCGGCCGCGAGGCGCTGGGCGTAGGACAACGTCATCGTGGGCTCCTGAGTTCCTGGAGGCCCCGCACCAGCGCCGGCCCCTCGAAGATGAATCCGGTGTAGACCTGCAGCAACGTTGCACCCGCATCGAACATTCGGGCGCCGTCGGCCGGGCTCATGATGCCCCCCACACCCATCACCGGCAGTTCGGTGGCGGCCGCCAGGTGCTCGACGAAGGACAGCGCCTTGGCGGTGAGCGGCCGTCCGCTGAGGCCCCCGGCCTCGTCGGCCAGCCGTTGATCGGCCGGGAGCAGGCCGTGCCGGCCCAGCGTGGTGTTGGTGGCGATGACGCCGGCCACGGCCGAATCGTTGATGACCGCGAGGGTTTCGGCCAGATCGCTGCCCTCGAGGTCTGGGGCCAGCTTCACGAAGATCGGCACCGGGCGGGCCCGGGAGATCAGCGCGGCCTCATCGGTCAGCGCGCCCAAGAGTTCGGCCAACTCGGCGCCCGCCTGCAGGTTGCGCAGGCCGGGGGTGTTGGGGCTGGAGACGTTGACGGCGATGTAATCGGCCAGCGGGGCGAGCAGCCTCAGCGAGGTGAGGTAGTCCGCGGTGGCGGCGGTGAGTTCGGTCGCCTTGGACTTGCCGATCGAGATGCCCAACGGGATCCCGACGGCCCCGTTGCCGCGGCCGACCCCTTGGCCCGAAGCGTGGCGGCCAGCGCGGCCGCGCCGTCGTTGTTGAAGCCCATCCGGTTGACGATGCCCTGGGACGCCACCGCGCGGAAGACGCGGGGCTTCGGGTTGCCGGGCTGCGCGAGGGCGGTCACCGTGCCCAACTCCGCGAAGCCGAAGCCGAAGCGCGCCCACGCCTGCGCGGCGGTGCCGTCCTTGTCCAGGCCGGCGGCAAGGCCCACCCGGTTCGGGAACCGGATGCCGGCCACGGTCACCGGATCGGCCACCCGCCCGCGGGCCCCACCAGGGGCCTTGGCGAGCAACCCGATCATGGCCTCATGGACCCGCTCCGCGTCGCCACCGGCATAGCGGAACAGGCCGGCGCGCAGCGCCCGGTACCCCGTGCGCAGTGCCCCGGTGGCCAGGGAAGTCACTGGCTCGCCCAATCCTGCAACGACCGCACCTCGACATCGCCGCGCTGGAGCGCCTCGATGCCCTGGGTGGCCGCGGCCAGGCCGGGGGCCGTGGTGATCAGCGGCACATCGGCCAACACGGCGGCCGTGCGGATCAGGTAGCCGTCCTCGCGCGTGCTGGCGCCAGATGCCGATCCTTCCGGGGTGTTGAAGATCAGGTCGATCTCGCCGTCCTTGATGAGGTCGACGATCGACTTGCCGGCTTCGCCATCGTGCATCTCGGAGAGCTTGCGCACCGCCTCGGCGGCCACGCCGTTGCGCCGCAGCACCGAGGCCGTGCCGGTGGTGGCCAGCATCCGGAAGCCGAGGTCGACGAGGCGCTTGATCGGCCAGATCGCGTGGCGCTTGTCGCGGTCGGCGATGGAGACGAACACCGTCCCAGCGGTGGGCAGCGGCCCCCCGCCGGCGGCCTGGGATTTGGCGAAGGCGGTGCCGAAGTTGTCCGAGAGCCCCATCACCTCGCCGGTCGAGCGCATCTCGGGGCCGAGCAACGTGTCGACGAAGGCGCCGGTGGAGGTGCGGAACCGGTTGAACGGCATGACCGCTTCCTTGACCGCGACGGGGGCGCCCTGCCTCGGGGTGGCCCCGTCGCCGTCGGCATTGAGCACGCCGGAGGCGCGCAGATCGGCGATGGTGTGACCCATCATGATGAGGGCGGCGGCCTTGGCCAACGAGGTGTTGGTGGCCTTGGAGACGAACGGCACGGTGCGGGAGGCGCGCGGGTTGGCCTCCAGCACGTAGAGCGTGTCCTGATGCAGCGCGTACTGGATGTTGAGCAGCCCACGCACGCCGACGCCTTCGGCGATCGCGCGGGTGGAGTGCCTGATCTGCTCGATCACGGCGTCGCCCAGCGTGATCGGGGGCAGGGCGCACGCCGAGTCACCGGAATGCACCCCGGCCTCCTCGATGTGCTCCATCACTCCCCCGAGGTAGAGATCGGTGCCGTCGTAGAGCGCGTCGACGTCGATCTCGACGGCGTCGTCGAGGAAGCGGTCGACCAGCACGGGCTGATCCTCGCTGACCTCCGTCGCCTTGGCGATGTAGGTGGTGA
>JAUNRO010000291.1 GCA_030544185.1 Propionibacteriaceae bacterium
GACTGCGCGGCGGCCGCGGGGTCGCCCGCAGCGGCGTACCGTCCCCCATCGGCCTGAGCGATGATCACCCCGAGGGAGTGGGCGACGATGTCGTGCATCTCGCGCGCGATATGGGTGCGCTCGGCGAGCGTGGCGAGGCGTACTTCCTGGGCCTGCTGCTGCTCGATCAGCTGCGCGCGCTCGACGGCGTGGGTGAACTCCTCGCGACGCTTGCGGGCCAGCGCCCCAATCAGGCAGAACACCGCCACGACCAGCCACTGGACCCCGATCACCGGCCAGCGCTGGAACCAGCGCAGGTCCAGGATCTCGGCCGGATAGGCGAGCGCGGCCCAGGCTGTTCCGGCCGCGAGGGCGACGGTGACGAGGATGCGCTCGCGGCGCCGAAGCAGCGCATGCGCGGTGTACGCCGCAGCACACGCGCCGATCGCCGCGGCCGCCGTGTAAAGGGGGAGCACGAGCACGTGCACCACCAGCGTGAGCGCCAGGAGACCGATGGCCAGCCGCGGCCGCGTGCGCCGGAGCACCAGCGGCCCGCCGATGGCGAGCACCAGCACGACCCAAAGGGCATCCTCCCGCGGCGTCGTGTCCGCCACTGGCTGCCAGAGCAGCCCCGCGGCGGTCCAGACGAGGGCCCACCATCCATCCACCAGCAGCACGTGCCGACGGGACCACCGGATCAGGCCGTCGAGCGGGCTGGCGGGTGCGATGGTCATGGACCAACCCTAGAGATCCGTGGCCCCTGGGGGCTCCTGCTCGGGTATGAGATCGGCGTATCCTGACTGGACCTTCGCCCAAGGGGGTGAGCCCATCACGGAGCGAACGCCCCACCCTCGCACGGGCACGCAGCGCGAGGTGCGCGCGGCCCACGAGCCGGGATGGTTCGAACATTTCCGATCAACGACGAAAGGAACACCCATGTCTTCGATGAACGCAGCCGTCGTCACCTCGTTCGGCGTCCCGCTGGAGGTCAAGGACGTCGACATCCCCACCCCCGGTCCCGGCCAGGTCCTGGTGAAGAATGTCGCCACCGGGGTCTGCCACACCGACCTGCATGCCGCCGAGGGCGACTGGCCCGTCAAGCCGTCCCCGCCGTTCATCCCCGGCCATGAGGGCGTCGGCCGGGTGGAGGCCCTCGGTGAGGGCGTCACCCAGCTCGAGGTCGGCGACATGGTCGGCAACGCCTGGCTCTGGTCGGCGTGCGGGTCCTGTGAGTTCTGCCGCACCGGCTGGGAGACGCTGTGCGAGAGCCAGCTCAACGGTGGTTATGTGGTGGACGGGTCGTTCGGCGCACGTCGCGGTGCAGTACGCCCTCGCCATGGGGCTTCGGGTCGCCGCCGTCGATGTTGCGGACGACAAGCTCGCACTCGCGCGCGAATATGGCGCCGAGGTGACGGTCAACGCCGCCACCGAGGATCCGGTCGCGGCCATCCAGGAGCAGACCGGTGGCGTCCATGGCGTGCTGGTGACCGCGGTCCATCCGTCGGCGTTCAGGCAGGCGATCGGGATGGTCCGCCGCGGCGGGACGATCGTGTTCAACGGGCTCCCGCCCGGTGACTTCCCGGCTCCGATCTTCGACATCGTGCTCAAGGCGATCACGGTCCGCGGCTCGATCGTGGGCACGCGCCAGGACATGGTCGAGTCGATCGACTTCTATGCCCGCGGGTTGGTGAAGCCGAAGGTGCAGGCCCGCCAGCTCAGCGACATCAACACCGTGTTCGAGGAGATGAAGGCCGGCAAGATCGACGGTCGCGTGGTGATCGAATACTGAGGTTCGGGTCTGGTCGAGGCGCGGTCAGCTGATCGCGATCTCTCCCGGCTCCGGCCAGCGGACCGGCTCCGCGCCCGACCAGGCGTACTCCATCGAATCCAGCAATCCAGCCCGAACCCGGACGACGATCTCGCCCGCGCGCTCGGCCCCGACCCAATAGCGACCGAGCAGCGGGCCGTCGCTCAGCGCAATCGGCGGGGCATCCCGGACGACGAGCCGCACCTGCCACGGCCCGTCGCCGGGTTCGCCCTCGATCCCGATCAGCTGGCTGGTCAACCCCAGGGAGGCGGCGGGTTCGTTGCCATCGAAGGTACGCCCGGTTTCGAGCGCCACGATGGCCGCGAGCAGCCGCTCCTGATCGGCGGGGAGGGGCTGGCTCACGCCCCGGCACCCTCCTGCTTGACGTGGCCGACGGCCTGCGGGTCGTCGATCTTGTAGCGGCGGAACGCATCGGCCGGAGCCTCGGCACGATATTTCCCGTCGCGGGCGAGCGCATCAAGGGTCGCGACCACGATCGACTCGGCATCGACCATGAAATAGCGCCGGGCCGCAGCGCGGGTGTCGGCGAAGCCGAACCCGTCGGTGCCGAGTGAACGCCAGGTGTGGTTGACGTAGGGCCGGATCTGGTCCTGCACCGCACGCTGATAGTCGCTGACCGCGATCACGGGGCCTTGGGCATCCGCGAGCACCTCGGTCACATAGGGCGTCTTGTTCGGCTCGTTCGGGTGCCGGAAGTTGCGGTCCTCGACCGCCATCGCCTCGCGGGCGAGCTCGTTCCACGAGGTCACCGACCAGACTGCGGCGTCGACCGACCACTCCTCGCGCAGCATCTTCTGCGCCTTGAGCGCCCATTGCACGCCGACGCCCGAGGCGAGGATCTGCGCCTGGGCATGATCCTTGTTCCCCTGGGCAGGGGAGAAGAGATACATGCCCTTGAGCAGGCCGTCGATGTCCAGGTCGTCCGGCGGCCCGGGCTGGGGGACGGGCTCGTTGTAGACGGTGAGGTAATAGATGACGTCCTCACCGTTGGGGCGAGCCTCGTCGAGGCCATAGCCATACATCCGGCGGAGGCCGTCCTTGACGATGTGGGCGATCTCGAACCCGAACGCCGGGTCATAGTGCACCACTGCCGGGTTGGTCGCCGCCAGCAGCGGCGAGTGGCCGTCGGCGTGCTGCAGCCCCTCACCGGTCAGCGTGGTCCGGCCGGCCGTCGCGCCGATCAGGAACCCGCGGGCGAGCTGGTCGGCGGCCGCCCAGATGAAGTCGCCGACGCGCTGGAAGCCGAACATCGAATAGAAGAGGAAGACCGGGATCATCGGTTCGCCGTGCGTCGCATAGGACGTCCCGGCGGCGGTGAACGAGCCCAGGCCGCCCGCCTCGGAGATGCCCTCGTGGAGGAGCTGGCCGTTCTTGGCCTCCTTCCACGACAGCAGCAGCTTGCGGTCGACCGACTCATAGATCTGCCCGACCGGGTTGTAGATCTTGTTCGTCGGGAACATCGAGTCCATGCCGAACGTGCGGTATTCGTCCGGTGCGATCGGCACGATCCGGTCGCCCCACTCCTTGTCCCGCATCAGGTCGCGCAGCAGCCGCACGAACGCCTGGGTGGTGGCGACGTTCGGGACCTTCTCACCCTCACCGGGCTTGGCGAGCAGCGCGCTATAGAGCTTGTCCTCGGGCAGCGGCAGCTGGCGCGGCTGGACGATGCGGCGCGGAGCGAAGCCACCGAGCTGGCGGCGCCGGTGCAGCATATAGCGGATGACCTCGGAGTCCTTGCCCGGGTGGTAGTAGGGCGGGTTGTAGGCGTCCTCCAGGTCCGCATCCGGGATCGGGATCTTGATCCGGTCGCGGAACGCCTTGAGATCGGCCGAGGTCAGCTTCTTCATCTGGTGGGTGGCGTTCTTGGCCTCCAGGGCCTCGATCGTCCAGCCCTTCACGGTCTGGGCCAGGATCACCGTCGGCTGGCCGTGGTGGTTCATGGCGGCGTCGAAGGCGGCATAGACCTTGCGATAGTCGTGGCCACCGCGCGAGAGGTCCTCGATCTCCTCGTCGCTCATGTCGGCGACCATCCGCTGCAGGCGCGGGTCTCCGAAGAAGTGCTCCCGGATGTACGCCCCATTCTCCGCGGTGTAGGTCTGCGACTGGCCGTCGGGCGTGGTGTTCATGGTGTGCACGAGCGTGCCGTCGGTGTCCTTGGCGAGCAGCGCGTCCCACTCGCGGCCCCAGACGACCTTGATCACGTTCCAGCCGGCGCCGCGGAAGTAGGACTCCAGTTCCTGCATGATCTTGCCGTTGCCGGTCACCGGGCCGTCGAGCTGCTGCAGGTTGCAGTT
>JAUNRO010000292.1 GCA_030544185.1 Propionibacteriaceae bacterium
CTGCCGCGCGCCGGCATCGTCGGCATCATCGGCCCCAACGGCGTCGGCAAGTCCACCCTGTTCAAGATGATCGTCGGCGAGCAGGAGCCGACCGGCGGTGAGCTCAACCTCGGCAAGACCGTGTCGATCTCCTATGTCGACCAGGGCCGCGGCGGGCTGGATCCGAAGAAGAACGTCTGGGAGGTCGTCTCCGACGGTCTCGACTTCATCAAGGTCGCCAACTTCGAGATGGCTTCCCGCGCCTATGTCGCGTCCTTCGGCTTCAAGGGCCCGGACCAGCAGAAGCCCTCCGGCGTGCTGTCCGGTGGTGAGCGCAACCGCCTCAACCTGGCGCTCACCCTCAAGATGGGCGGCAACCTGCTGCTCCTCGACGAGCCCACCAACGACCTCGACGTCGAGACGCTGCAGTCACTGGAAGACGCGCTGCTGGAGTTCCCCGGCTGCGCCGTCGTGATCTCCCACGATCGCTGGTTCCTCGACCGCGTCGCCACCCACATCCTGGCCTGGGAGGGTGATGATGAGAACGAGGCCAAGTGGTTCTGGTTCGAGGGCAACTTCGCCGACTACGAGAAGAACAAGATCGAGCGCCTCGGCCCCGAGGCCGCCCGCCCGCACGCGAGCACCCACCGCCGCCTGACTCGCGACTGATCGAAGTCGGCCGGCCCATTGAGCACAGCGTCACCCACGAGTGGAACCTGCCGCACACCTGCACGATCGCGGCGACGAAGGTCCGCTGAGCACCCGCCGCCGGAGGTTGGGAGTCCTCCCGCGGTGCGGTCCAAGGCCGAGGTCACGATTCCACCCATCTGGGCGGGCTTTCCCTTCGGCCACCTGAGCAACAGGTCTACGCTGACGCGTGTTGGGCCGGGACCTGAGCACGCCGGGGTGACAAAGGCTGGCCCTTCCCCGAGGAGGACGGTTCGTGAGCACCCCCAGTGTTGGCTCCCATGTCGAGCTCACCGCACCCCTGACCGGCATCCTGGTCCCGATCGAGCAGGTGCCCGACCCTGTCTTCGCCAAGAAGATGGTGGGCGAGGGATTCTCGATCGACCCGCTCAGCAGCGTGCTGGTCGCACCGATCGAGGGGGAGGTCATCGACATCCAGCCGTCGGCGCACGCGATCACCATCCGGTCGGCGGACGGGCTCGAGGTGCTGCTTCATATCGGCCTCGACACCGTCAAGATGCAGGGCGAGGGATTCACCGCTCAGGTCAAGGAGGGCGCGAACGTCCGGGTCGGTGACCCGCTCATCGAGTTCGACATGGACCGGGTCGCCCAGGAGGCCAAGAGCCTGCTCACCCAGGTGGTCATCACCAACTCCGAGCGCGTGACGCAGCTGACCCCCCACACCGGACTCGTGACGGCCGGCGAGGACGTCGCGGCCGAGGTCGAGCTGACCGGAGCCGGCGACGAGGGCTCCGGTGCCGCCGTGAGCGGCGGGAGCGCCACCTCCAACGCCATCCTCGTGCCGAACCCGACCGGCCTGCACGCCCGCCCTGCTGCCACCCTGGTCAACCTCGCCAAGCAGTTCACCTCCGAGGTGCGCCTGCGCCGGGGCGAGGACGTCGCCAATGCCAAGAGCATCATGGCGATCATGGGCCTCGCCGCCGCCCGCGGCGACAAGATCGTCGTCGCCGCCCATGGTCCGGACGCCGACGACGCCGTCGCCCGGATCGAGCAGGCCATCCGCGACGGACTCGGCGAGGACTGCCCGCCGATCTCCGAAGCCGACGCGACACCGGCCGCGGCCGCCGCCCCCGCCCCCGCGCCTGAACCCGCCCGTCCACGCTCCGGGGACCCGGACCTGTTGCTCGGCGTCTCTGCCTCTCCCGGCCTCGGCATCGGCCGGGTCGTCCAACTGCGGCGCGAGGACATCCAGGTCGACGAATTCGCCGAGGACCACCACCGTGAGCGGCGCAAGCTCAACTCCGCCATCGACCGCGCGCTGCTAGATCTCTCCGCCCTGCAGCGCTCGCTCGAGGAGGACGCCGACCCCGACAAGGCGGCGATCTTCGCCGCCCACCAGGAGATCCTCGCCGACCCCGAGCTGCTCGACCTCGCGGTGAGCGCGATCGACAAGGGCCGCAGCGCCCCCTTCTCCTGGCGCGGGGCCTACACGACCTATGCCGATCGCCTCGCCGCACTGCCCAACGAGGTCCTCGCGGGCCGGGCCAACGACGTGCGCGACGTGGGCGTACGCGTCTTGGAGGAACTCACCGGCCAGCGCAGCGAGAAGCCGGAGCTCGCCGAGGGCACGATCCTCATCGCCGAGGACCTCACCCCCTCCGACACCGCCCAGCTCGACCGCACCAAGGTGGTCGGCTTCGCCACCACGAGCGGCGGCGCGTCCTCCCACGTGGCGATCATCGCCCGCTCGCTCGACATCCCGGCCGTCGCCGGCATCGAGGGCCGCGCGCTCGACATCGCCGAAGGCGAGACCGTCGTCCTCGACGGCTCGAAGGGCTGCCTGCGGCGCAATGTCAGCGAGGCCGATATCGCCGACATCCGTGCCCGCCAGCAGCGCCTGGCCGAACGCAAGCAGATCGAGGAATCCCACAAGGACGAGCCCGCCACGACCACCGATGGCCACCGCGTCGCCGTCGTGGCGAACATCGGCGGTGTCGAGGATGCGCGCGAATCCATGCACCACGGCGCCGAGGGCGTCGGCCTGCTCCGCAGCGAGTTCGTCTTCCTCGAGCGCACCACCGCACCCACCGAGGAGGAACAGGCCCAGATCTATGCGGACTGCTCGCGTGCCCTGACCCCGGGCCAGCCGCTGATCATCCGCACGCTCGACGTCGGCGGTGACAAGCCGTTGCCCTATCTCCCGATCCCCCCGGAGGAAAACCCGTTCCTCGGCGTCCGCGGGGTCCGCGTCGGGCTGGAGCAGACCGAGGTGCTGCGCACCCAGTGCCGCGCCATCCTCAAGGCCGCCGACGCCGGCGCCGTGCTGCACGTCATGTTCCCGATGATCGCGACCATCGACGACTGGCGGCAGGCCAAGGCGATCTTCGATGACGAGCGCGAGCGTGCCGGCACCACCGCCGACGTCTCGGTCGGCATCATGATGGAGGTCCCCTCGGTCGCGGTCATGGCCCGGCAATTCGCGGCCGAACCGGGCTGCGACTTCTTCAGTGTCGGCACCAACGACCTCACGTCCTACACCCTCGCAATGGACCGCGGGCACCCGAAGCTCGCGGCCCAGGTCGACCCGTGCAACCCCGCGATCCTCACCCTGATCGCTCACGCCGCGGAGGCGCTGCACGAGCACGGGAAGTGGCTCGGCATCTGTGGCGGTGTGGCGTCCGACCCGCAGGCCGTGCCGATCCTGGTCGGGCTCGGCGTCGATGAACTCAGCTGCTCGATCCCCGCAATCCCCTCGATCAAGGCGATGGTGCGGGCCTACTCCCTCGCCGGCTGCCGCGACCTCGCCGCCCAGGCACTCGCCTGCGCCACTCCCGCCGAAGTCCGGGCCCTCGTGCCCGTCGACGAGGCCTGAGCCCAACCCCCGCTTCCCTCACAAGGACAGGTCATGACGAATACAGCCAGCGAGATCGTCAAGAGCGTCGGCGGCGCCGACAACATCAGCAGCCTCACCCACTGCGCGACCCGACTACGGTTCCAACTCGTCGACTCGTCGGTGGTCGACACTCCGACCGTGGAGAGCATCAAGGGCGTGATGGGCGGTGTCCCGCAGGCGGGCAACCGCTATCAGATCATCGTCGGCGGGGCGGTGCAGAACTTCTACAACGACATCTTGGCCCTGCCCGAGATGCAGAACGTCAGCCCCAAGTCCGACGACGACGTGAAGGCTGCGGCGCGCGCCGGCGGCCCGCGCGGCAAGGTCGCGTGGCTGGACAACTTCTTCGAGTTCCTGTCCGACTCGTTCCGACCGATCCTGGGCGCCCTGCTCGGGGCGTCGCTGTTCATCACGTTCATGTCGCTGATGAGTACGCTCGGGATCATCGGCAACTGGGCCGACCCGCGCACCGACCTGCCGCCGTCGTGGCAGTTCGTCAACCTCATGTGGCAGACGGTCTTCGTGTTCCTGCCGCTGATGGTCGCCTACAACGCGAGCAAGAAGATCGGCGCCGACCCG
>JAUNRO010000293.1 GCA_030544185.1 Propionibacteriaceae bacterium
CTGACGGCGAGGGACTGGCCGGCGGCGAGACACTGGCCGAGGGCGACGGGCTGGGCGTCGGCGTCACCTCGGTCGTGGTTTCGGCACAGAGTGGAGCGACACAGGCCGTGGGCGGTGTGACCGGCACGGTCGGAGTCGCGGGCACAGAGGGATCATCAGGATCTCGAGGCGGAACCACCGGTTCGTCGTCATCACCCAGTGGCACGAACGCGATGTTGCGTGCCTCCTGGTCCCCCGTGAAGGGATCGTTCACCGTGACGGTGTACTCGATGTTCACCGACGCGCCCGCGTCGAGATAGCCGGCCCACTGCACCTGATGGTCATCGACCAGCATGGGTTCACCCACATCTGCCGAAAGCGTGGTGGCGTCGAGGGTCGCGTCGTCCAACAACTCAGCCAAGTCATCCACGACGTAGGCCATGAGGTCCTCCGCAAACGGCCGCTCGGCCGACTCGTTGGTCGCGGTGACTTTGTAGGTCAACCGCTGCCCCGGAATCGCCGTGGTGACCGCGGCGCCGGTGGCGGCGTCGACGACCTGCTTGGCGATCTCGAGGGAAGGCGGCTTGCCGTAGCCTGCGTCGATGCCGGTGATGAACTGCCGCCCCACGTTCAGCTCCACCTCGGTCTCCGGCGCCAGCGAGCGCCCGGCGACGATCGGATCATAACCCTCCGGGGTGGTGAAGGTGATCTTGTAGGGATGCCTCGGCCCGTCGATGGCGTCAGAAGGATCGATGAGACGACCGGGATAGAGCTGGCCAAAGTACGAGCCGTCTTCCCGCGTGACGGTGGTGAACGTCTTTTCCGGGCACTCGGTAGCTGAGCCGTCCGCCATTTCCTCGCACCATGTCGGAATGCCGGTCGCTGTCACCACGACGCCTGGCATCGGTGGTTCGCCCTCGTCCCAGATGCCGTTGCGGTTGTAGTCATCCCACACTGAGCCCGAGATCGAGCCAGGGTTCGGGGGCACCTGCCTGTCGAACCAAACGGCGGTGGCGTAGGAGAACAGGGGCACGTCGATGCCCTTTGCACGCATCACCACATCGTTGCGCATCCGCACCTCGGTGTTCGCCGGGGTGCTGGGCAGCCGCCGCTGTTCGGCCGACATCACGACGGCGACGTTGAGGTAGCCGCCGTTCTCGAAGACGCCGGGCCGCACGACACGGACTCCGGTGACTTCATCGGCCGAGGTGGGGCACTGCGCCGCATCTCCGCCCGCCGGGTAGGTCGAGGCATCAGGGGACCCGTCGTAGCTGCTGCACCACACCGTCGATCCGCCAGCCCCATTCGTCTCATGCGCCGGGTCTGACCACGTGAGGACGTCCAACCCACCCAAGCTGGCCTTGGTGTAGTACAGATCGATGCCGGTCCCAGCCTCGACAGACGCGCCTTGGAACTCCCGGCCCCCCTCGTACACTGATTCGTTGACTCCGTTTTCCGGCAGGTAGTCGATGATGTCGACGTCGGTGATCTCCACACCGCTGTTGATATTGCGGGCCACGATCTCCCAGGTGACAGTGGGGGTTGAGGCGAAGAGCAACTCGTCGACGAACACGACTGGGTTCATGGTGGCCTTGGCCAGCCGCATTCCGTCGGGGGCCTGGATCTCGATCCGGGCCCTGTCTGCACGCTGCGTGAACAGGGATGGGTCTGCATCCGAGGTCAGCGCTTCCGCGGACGACATCAGGCTGATCTGCGCCTGGTTGATGCGCATCCCGGCCGTCGCAGTCTCAAGAATGTGGATCGGGAGGCTGATGGCTTCGAGGTCGGCGGTGACATCTGCCTGGGGCTTATAGAACGCGACGTAGGTCTCGCCTTCGGCACACTGCATCGGTGCCTTGCGGTATGGCTGACGCCCCGCGGCGATGTCCGGCTGGAGGTACATGGCCCAGCCGGGCGGGGGCGGGTCCCCGGGCTGATACAGCAGCCGCGCCGAAACCGGAAGACAGTCTTCGACGAGCACGTCACGCCGCATGGTGCCGGGGGCTGGCATGGGGTTGGCATCCAGGGTGGGCACCAGCAGGTAGTTGAAGTCGCTGCCGGGCCCATAGATCGGTGGCGCGGCCTGCGGCTGATACTCGGCCGAAATGTCACTCGGATCAGCCGGTTGGGTGGCCACGTTGCGGGAATCGCTGGGCGTCCACAAGTCCGTGGTGACGTAGGGCCTGGGATCCTCGCCCAGATGGTTCTCCACCTGTTTGTCGATCCTCGCCATCATGTCCACATGCGTGAGGCGATCCCCCATGAGGGCGTCCACGCTGGACTGGTGGTTGTTGGCCACCTCGTCGTAGGCGGACAGCCGCGCCCATCCGTCGTCCGCCACCGTGGCTCGCACCCCAGCAACGCTCACGCCCGAAGGATCTAGCCGCGTCGGGTACCAGGCCTGACGGTGGTTGACGTTGGTCTCGATCAGGGTGCCCGGGTCGTTATCGAGCACCCTCATGCCGATGGCGACGTTGCTGCGGAACTCCTGAACGTTGCCACCTGGATTGGACTCCAAGTACACCTCGACCTTGTTGAGCGAGGACCACGAGACGGCACCGGCCGCGACCTGCTCCGCTGTGTACCAGGTGATCGGCTCGGCGCAGTTGCGGTCGGTGGGCTGGCCCACGCCGTAGCGCACCTCGAACTCGCCATAGCGGTCCATCATCCCCTTCTGCTCACGGGCATTGCCTGTGGCGGCCTGTTGGGTCGGGCTCACGTACTGATACATGGAGCCGTACACCCAGGTGGCGCCTCCGTTGTCGACGTCGGAGTAGCTCGGGTACTGGGTCGGGCCGATGTTCTGGATCTGCAGCCCCCCGGCCCTGGTCGCCGTGGCGACCGCGGGATCGATCACGACCTCGCTGTTATCGAAGGACTGGCACATCAGCGTGCCGCCGCCGTTCCACGTCTGCCCCTCGAGGATCAGCGACGACAAGATGGGCTGACCGTCGACGGCGACGCCATCCCCCTTGTAGATCGCCGCCTCCCCCGGGGGGCCATACGCCCCTGGGTTGCCCGGCCAGTAGCGGGAATGAGAGGTGGCCGTGGATGGACCTTCAACCTCAAGCGGGGTGTCCTTGTTGTCCTCGGGCGGCGCTGGGCTCTGCCACTGGTTGCGCACTGCAATGGTATTGGTGAGCCGCGCCCGCACCCGACGGAAGTTGTTGTCCCTGCCGTCCCTGTCGGTATAGGTGTTGGTGTTGGCCAGCTGCATTCCCGGGATGACTTCATAGGAGAGGGATGACTGCGGTTGGCTGACGAAGAGCGGCAGGTCGATCTGGCCGTCGCCGGGGTTGGTGTCAAGGTCGTCGAAGAAGTCGAAGTTCGCGGTGATGACATCCATTGGCACCTCAATGAACAACCGTGAGGTGTAGACGTAGCCACGCTGAGCCCAGGTGGCGTAGTTGGCAGGGGCGCCGGCGTAGCGAGGTGCGGTGTAGGCGGTGGTGTCCGCGCCGGTGACCTCGTAGGTCGCCGTGACTTGTTCCTGATAGTTGGTCAACTTCGTGGTGCCGGAGCTGCGCACCGAGTTTTCGACCGTGGTGGAGTTCGACACGACGGAACCATCGCCCCGGACCGTGTTGTTGAGGAGGTGCGAATTGGCCGACTGGTAGACCCAGTCGGTGCCGCCGAAGTTCTGGGTGGCGAATCCGCCGGGCAGGTTGATCTCGTTGCCCGGATTCTCCTGGTTGTACCGCTGCACGGCGTCCCACACCGACTGGCCCCAGATTGACTGGGGGGACAGGTCGACTGTGTAGCTGAATTTCCCATCCTTGATGGGCGTGCCGCCGAGCGCGCGGTTGGGCTGGGAGAGGGTGACGCTGAAGCCACCGACGTAGCATTGCTCCCCAGCGTTACCCGTGAGCTGGCCAGTCCATGTATCACCGCTACCCGGCCCGTACCGATGCGTGCAGCTCTGGATGCCGTTCTGCTTGATGAAGTCCTGGTTCGTCTGCTCCGGGAACGGCAAGGACCCGTTGATCGACAGATCCCACTTCGACGTGGCGGTGACTGTCTTCGTCAGTTCTTCGCTCTGGCTGAGGGTCTCGTTGTCGTTGCCGTTGATG
>JAUNRO010000294.1 GCA_030544185.1 Propionibacteriaceae bacterium
CTCATAAGGAATCCTGGCCATCACATCATCTCCGCAGGTGGGAACTCCAGACGCACCGAGTCGTCAGCGCCGGCCAAGTCACCGACGTCCCGGATCCACTGCTGGAGCAGGTCCTGGACCTTGTTGTCCGCGAACTCGAAGGAATGCCTCGGCACCGACACCTCTTCCACCTCGTCCATACTGACCTGCTCACTGAGCTCGGTCACCTCGGCCAGCCGCCGCACGTCCGAGATGAAGTCCAGCACCTCGACGACATCCTTGTCCTCCGCCAGGCGCAGACCTCGCCCGAGCTGCTGGACGAAGATCCTCCGGCTGTGGGTGACGCGAGCGAACACGAGGATGTTCACATCGGGGACATCGACCCCCTCGTTCAGCAGATCCACACTGGTCAGGATCGGCGTCTTGCCTGATCGGAAGTCAAGGATTCGCGCCCGGCGCTCCCGCTTCTTCAGGTCCCCATGGACCACCTGCGTCCCTCCCCATCCGGGAACCCTGTTGAGCATGTCGGCCATCGCCTCGGCGTGCTGGATCGTCTGGCAGAAGATGATCGCCCTCGGGTTGACCACCTTGTCCCAGACCGACATCAGGTGGTCCCGTATAGCCTCGTCGCGTTCAGGGATGAACAGCCGCTTGTTCAGATCCTTGATCGTGTAGTCGTTCTCGCTGGCGTCGTGGACGAAGTCCCAGTCGATGTTGTCGGAGAACAGCTGGTAGTGCACGCCGGCCAGGTAGCCCAGGCGCATCCCCTCAGAGATGCTGACCTTCGCCACCGGTTCGCCGAACACCGAAACGATGTCGAACTTGTCACCTCGCCACGGGGTCGCCGTCACACCGAGCCGCGGCACATCGTGCAAGAGATCGAAGATGCGGGCGTAGTGCCCGGTCTCACCCACGTGGTGAGCCTCATCGACGATGAGCAGGTCGGGCCTGAACCCCTTCGCCACATAGTCCGCTGCGGTTGGGAGCACCGCGAACGTTACGCCGGCCAGGTCATCTGGTCGCGACTGGCCGCTGACCATCCGTGTCGGGACCGACTTGGGAATATCCCGCCACATGGAGCGCTCCAGCTGCTCCACCAGGTCGGAGGTGTGGGCCACCACCAGCACGCGCGCATCAGGCTGCCGCTTCAGGAACTTGGTGACGACCCGTCCAGCCACAACGGTCTTGCCCAGGCCGGTGGCGAGGTAGACCAGGGCGCGCCCTTCCTCTTCCAGACCTTCCCATGCGCCCGAGACGGCACGCTGCTGATACTCGTGCAGAGTGAACTGCTTCACCATCGAGGTCGCCGCATCGAACAAGGTCGCCAGACGGTTGATGTCCCAGAGCGTCACGTGCACATTCGACCGCTTCAACGTCTGCACGCGCTCTACGGCCGCCGGCGTGAACTGTCCATTGGTCACAACCACGCCGCGGTCGATCTGGTACTCGCGCATCGCGTTGACGACCTCGTCGACCGCAGCCTCGCCGACGTTGCCGCCCTTCATCTTCCACTTCGCCTGGAAGACCCAGTCCGAGCCGTTGAGCCGGCCGATGAGGTCGCCGCCCTTGTCCTGCGCTCCGTCGATGTTCACGACGTCCACGAACCCCAGCAGGGGCAGGAGCCGCTGAATCTGCCTGGCGAAACCCTGCGGCCCGCCGGCTTCGAGGAAAGCCGGATCGAGGAACCCCGTCGTCACGTCTGGATCTCCTCCGCGAGCAGCTCGGCGGACAGGCCGAACCTCGTCAGCTCCCTGGCTGTGGTCGACTTACCGACACGAGCCATCCGACCCAGGTCGCCGAGCAGGACCGTGAGGCGTTCGACCTGGTCGGTGCGTGCATCGTCGTCGTCCCACTGCGCGTACTTCGTCACGAACACGCCGCCGTCGAGCATGACCTCCGGGTGGGCCTCCACGAGGTCACGGATGCCGCCCACCGTCAGATACGAGGCGAACTCCCCGCTCTCGGTCGCCGCCGCCCAGTCGATCGTGGGGGAAGCGATGAGTGCCTCCTTCTCGGCGTCCCTCTTCGACGACGGCCGCAAGGCGCTCCACAGACCGGGCTGCTCCGCGACCACCTCGCTCATCCGCTCACGGATGTCGTCCAGCAAGCCGTCGCCGCGAGCCCGGACCACGTTGTGGTCCAGCTTCCGGTCGGGGTGGGTCTCCAGGACTTCGAGGATGAACTCGTCGGCACCTCCGCCATAGCGGAGCATCTCGGAGACCGATCGCGCAGCACAGACCAGAGCGACGTCATGGGGATCCCAGCCATGCTCCTTGAGCAGCGGGTGGCGCCTGTCCAAGAACATCTCGACCTCGCCGCTGTTCAGACGTAGCGCAAAGTGCGCGCTCCCGTCCGCAGACAGGTCCACCCACTCAGTCAGCCAGCACCGCAGGCTCGTCGTCGCCGAGCCGAGGTGCACCTTGCCTTCGATCCCAGGCAGAGGCGAGGCGTTCTCCCGATACCTAGCGAATCGCTGCTCCTTGCTCTCGACCGGAGCCTGCGCGACGACCTCGGTGACGACCGCCTGCCCAGAGACCTTCTCGCTATCGGATACGAGGTGCCCGAGCCCCTCCTCGGCCAACCAGTCCTTCTCCGCCTGGTCCACCTCGTCGTCGGCGGGCTTGGTGACCACTCCGCGCACGATCTCGTCGTGACGGCGGGCGGTCTCGTACCACCACTCATCCGTCGCGTGCTCAGGATCGCCGTTGGCGAACATCCTCGCGCGGACCCTTGCGTCCTCATGCATCGCGGTCTTGCCGTTTCCGGGCACCAGGTACCGCAGACCTGGGTCGACTCGGCGGTAGGCACCGAACAGTTTCGCCAGCTTGGTCTCGTTGGCCGGCAGCCCCAGCGAGCTGGCCTTCTTCGGCCGCAACGGCGAGTCACCGCGGACCTTGCTGACCATCGTGGTCCAGTGCGGCGACTGGCGGTCGAAGTCGGTCTTGCGGAACGTCACCGGCACATGGTCGATGTGGATCTCGCCCACGATCCGGCCGTCGCGCAGCTCCACCGGATACTCGACCTCCGTCGTGCCATCCGGTGCCTGCCAGTTGAACAGCCCCTTGTCCTGCGGAACGATCACGCGTCCCTGCCTGATCAGGTTGATACCGAAGTCATCGCGGTCCTGGAACCGCTGGATCCCGATCCAGCCCCAGATGCGTCGGTCACGGATCTGGACGTCGGTCGAAGCGCACTCCATGCATCCCTCGGGCTCCTGCGTCGACCAGTACCCGCAGTTCATGCACGCCCAGCCGGGCGAGAGCGCGATGTCCAGCACCTGAACAGCCCGCACCGTGTCCCCCTGGTAGGGCACTCCGCGCGACGGATCGTAGATGCACGGCAGCTTCGGCTTGACCTCCGTGCCGTTCAGGTACAACGACAGACCGAGACCACCGACCACCTCGGAGCCGGAGAACTCCGTCCGCCGTGGGTCACGCAGCATGTAGGTGTAGAGCT
Organism: Propionibacteriaceae bacterium; assembly: GCA_030544185.1. The sequence goes on from JAUNRO010000294.1 coordinate 3,436, forward strand.
TGCCCAGGTTCATGCGGATCTTCTTGACCTCGCTGCTGGTCTGCAACGCGACCACGGTGTCGTCACGCAGGCGCTTGACCGTGATCATGGTGCCGTGCTCGCCGGGCGCCTTCGGCTCCTGCGTCAGCGGCACCCGGTAGGACCCAGTGCGCTGCATCTCCCCGATGTCGATAGTCGCGATGTTCCACTGCTCGTCATCCACGCGGCCGGACTTGACCTCAGTGACCAGGCCGAGGCGCGCGGTTGCCACGTTGAATCCCATGCCGAACAGCCCGAGCGTGCCGAACTGGGAGTTGTTCGTCGAGCCGGCGCGCAGAGCATGCTCCATCTGCTCCGGCGACATTCCCCTGCCGGTGTCGGCCACCACGATCTCCGAGTTGCGGTCAGCGTCGCGCGCGTTCGGCACCCGAATATCGACCCGCGACTCACCGACGTTGCCGGCATCCCTGGCCTTCTGCAACTCGTCGAAGCAGTTGTCGATGAGCTCTGCGAGGCACTGGTACACCTGAAGATCTGTCTCAGCGATGACCTGCAAGATACGGGGTGACGGCGTGAGGTCCAGGGTCTGCGTGGTGGTCATCGTTCGCCTTTCTTGCTGATCGACAAAAGCCG
>JAUNRO010000295.1 GCA_030544185.1 Propionibacteriaceae bacterium
GCACGGTGTTCTGCGACCCGGCCCGCCGCACCGGCGCCGGCCGCAGCTGGAACGTGGCCGACTTCAGCCCACCATGGGACTTCGTCACGGGTCTCCTCGGCCGCGAGGAAGGCGCCTGTCTGAAGCTCGGCCCCGGCCTGCCGCACCGGCTGCTTCCCGAGCGCACGATCACGGAGTGGGTCACCCACCGCGGTGAGGTCGTGGAGGCGAGCATCTGGAGTGCCTCGCTCGCGGCGGCATGGGGTGGCGGGCTAGCCGCCGGCCGGAGCCTCGACCGGCGCCCCGGCCGTGCGGCGTTGCTGCTGCCCGCCGGTGACCGGCTCGTGGTCGACCCGGCGGCCCCCGCCCCGCCGGTGAGTGAGCCGGCCGCCTACGTCCACGAGCCCGACCCTGGCGTACTCGCCGCTGGCGCCGTGCCGACCCTCGCCCACGCGACCGGGGCCCGGCGGCTTCATCCGGAGATCGCCTACCTCACCACCGACACCGGGTGCCCATCACCGTTCTGGACGAGCTTCGAGGTCCTGGACTCGTTCGGCTGGCGGGAGAAGGACCTGCGGGGCTGGGTCCGCGACGAGCGGATCGGCACCCTGGAGATCAAGAAGCGCGGCATCGAGGTCGACCCCGCGGCCCTGCGCCGCCGCCTGCGACCCGCTGGGCCGCACGCCGCCACGATCATCATCACCCCGACGCTCACATCGGCACGCGTCCTCGTCGTGCGCCGGGCCGAAGCGCCCTGACCGTCCGCACCGTCTCCCGGCGGAGTGTGGCGTGGACCACTAGGCTGGATTGTGGCCGGGCAGACCAAGGAGGCGGCGTGGTGGACTTGCCGAGCACGATGCGCGCGAGCGTGCTGCGTGGGGTGCGGAACCTGGAGATCGAGGAGCGGGAGGTGCCCGTCCCCGGTCCCGGTGACGTGCTCATCAAGATCGCCGCCGCGGCAGTCTCCGGCTCAGATGTGCAGCTCTATGCCACCGGCCGCCTGCGCGGCACGCCCATCAACGGCCCCTTGGTCCTGGGCCGGACGGCGGCCGGTCACATCGTCGCGGTGGGGGAGGACGTGTCCCCCGAGCGCCTCGGCGAGCTCGTCGCGCTCGAACCGCTGCGGATCTGCCGGCACTGCGCCCAGTGTCATCAGGGACGCTACAACCTGTGCGAGACCGCGACCTTCCTGGGCACACCGGGGTGTGACGGGGTGTTCGCTGAATATCTGACCCATCCTGCCGACTTCGTGCACGCCGTCCCGGCCGGGGTGCCCGTCGGGTCGGCCGTCATGGTCGAGCCCACCTCGGTCGCGCTCGCCGCGATGCAGAAGGCCGACATCGGTGCCGTGTCCAAGGTCCTGGTCGCAGGCGCGGGACCCATCGGGATGATCGCCGTGGCGGTGGCCAGGGCGCTCGGCGCGGTCGAGATCGCGATCACCGACCTGTCCTCCGAGCGGCTCGAGCGAGCGATGGCGATGGGGGCCACGGTCACGTTCAACATGGCGCGGGCCGGTGCGGCGATTCCCTCCGGGCACTTCGATGCGTTCATCGAGTGCTCCGGTTCGGCGGCGGCGATCCGCCGGGGTTTCCCGGGCGTACGCCCGGCTGGGCACGTCGTCCTCGTCGGGCGCGGTGCCGATGAGGTCGCGTTGCCGATCACCTTGATGCAGAACCGCGAGCTGACCGTGCACGGGTCGTTCCGCTATGCCAATACCTTCCCCGTCGCGGTGGCGATGATCGCCGCGGACCGGGTGCCCATCGAGGGCCTGATCGGCGACCGGTTCCCGCTCGAGGATCTGGACCACGCCCTCGACCCCGCGCGCACGCCCACGGGGGTCAAGGCGTTCATCGAGATCGGCGACGCCACCCCCTGAGCCAGCCGAACGCCGAAAGGGCCGGCCCCCTCGTGGGGACCGGCCCTTCGTGGTCAGAGGTCAGTTGCCCAGGGAACCATTGACGAGATTCCCGGCGAAGTCCGGGTTCTCCTCCAGCCACTGCGCCACGGCGGCGTCGTGGTTGCGGCCGTCGTGGTGCTCGGGGCTCATCATGTAGTCCTCGAGCGAGGCCAGCTCCTCGTCGCCGAGCACGAGGTTCTTCACGATCTGGGCGGCCTTCGGGCTCTGTTCGGCGAAGTCCGCGCTGCCGGCCGAGGAGATGACCTCCGCGCCGCCCATCGCACCCTTCGGGTCCTCCAGGTCGCGCATCGGATAGGCGCTGTAGGCCCAGTGCGGGCGCCACAGGGTCACGACGACGTTCTCGTCGGCCTTGGTCGCGCGGTCGACCTGGGCGAGCATCGCCGGGGTCGAGGAGACGACGAACTCGTAGTCCTCCAGGCCGTACTGCGGGATGGCCTCCTCGCGGGTCTGTTTGGTCAGGCCCGCGCCGGGCTCGATGCCATAGATCGTGGCGCCGTAATCACCGGCCATCCCCGCGAGATCCTCGATCGTGCGCGCGGGGGAGGAATCGTTGACGGCGATGGTGAGCTTGGCATTGTCATACCAGCAGCCGAGGTGGGTGAGCTGCTCACCGAACTGCTCGATGTATTGCGGGTGGGTCACCGGCATCCAGACATCGGTGATCACATCGATATCGCCGCGAGCCGTGCCGGCGAAGGCGGGGGCCGCCTCGAACGGCTCGACCTGGACGGTATAGCCCTCACCTTCCAGCACCGCCTTCAGCAGGTGCGCGGTCGCGAACGACTCGTCCCAGCCGTTGAAGGCGCCGATCGTGACGTCCTTCCCGCTGTCGGCCGGCAAACCGCTCGCGTCCTCCGCGTGCTGGCCGGGGGTGCACTCGCCCCAGGCGGCAGCGAGATCCTGGGTCCCGCCGGTTGGTGCGCCACCCTCGGGCTGGGCTTCGCCACCTCCGGTGTTCGAGGCGCCGCAGCCTGCGAGCAGGAGGGCTCCGGCCAGGGCGAGCATGCCAATTCCGGTCTTCTTCATGCGTTGCTCCAATCTGGTGTGATGGTCTGGTCGATGGTCTGGTCGGTCTCCGCGGCCGCCTCGGTCGTCAGGACGCTGCCCTTGGGCGTACGCCTGCCCGCGCGTCCCCGGCGCCCGCGGCGCTGGCCGACGGTGGCGCTGACGCGGTCGAGGAAGATGGCGATGGTCACGACGGCCGTGCCGGCCTCGATGCCCAGGGGCACGTTGAGCGAGCTCAGCGAGCCCACGACATCGCCGCCGAGCCCGCCGGCGCCGGCCATGCCCGCGAGGACGACCATGGACAGCGCGAGCATGATCACCTGGTTGACGCCCGCCATGATCGTGGGCAGGGCGACGGGCAGCTGGATCTGGCGGAGGATGCGGCCCTGTGTGGCGCCGAAGGCATGGCCCGCCTCCACGAGTTCCTTGTCGACCTGGCGGATGGCGAGTTCGGTCAGGCGTACGCCCGGGGGCATCGCGAAGATCAGCGTCGCGATCGCGCCGGGAGTGGGCCCGATGCCGAAGATCGTGATCGCCGGGATCAGATAGACCATGGCGGGCATGGTCTGCATGAGGTCGAGGACCGGTTTGACGATCTTCGAGACCGTCTCGGATCTGGCAGCCCAGATGCCGAGGGGGATCGAGAGCAGCAGTGCGCAGAGAACGGCGAGCACGACCAGAGCAATCGTCTGCATGGCGTGCTGCCACAGGTCGAAGCTGCGGATCACATAGAAGCCGATCGCCGTGAACAGGGCGAGGCGCCACGAGGAGGCGCGCCAGGCGATCCCGGCGAAGACCAGGATGATCACCCAATAGGGCGGGGTCGCGAGCACGACGGTGAAGGTCTGATAGACCGCATGCAGGCCCGACTGGAGGCCGTCGAACAGCCAGCCGAGGTGCTCCTGCAGCCAGTCGATGCCATCGGCGACCCAGGCGCCGAAGGGGAATTCCGGGTTGAGCGGGTCGAAGTTCATCGGTGGGCTCCCTCGGTGAGGCGGGCATCCCCCGCGGCGGTGGAGGCGGGGCGGGAGCCGGCGTCCAGGCCGTTGTCCGACATCGCGGCCAGCAGCCGGTCCTGGGTGAGCAGTCCGACCAGCGCGCCGCGGCGGTCGGTGACCACCAGCGGGCCCTGTTGCTGTGCGGC
>JAUNRO010000296.1 GCA_030544185.1 Propionibacteriaceae bacterium
CGGAGGCCAGCACCACCACCAGATCCAGGGGGCCGACCCAGCCGGGCAGGCCATGGGTCGGCCAGGCCACGAAGGGCACCGGGCAGGTCGGTTCCAGCACTGCGCGAATCAACCGGGCCTCACTGCCGGCGGCGACCACCGCGCGGGGCCGGTCGTCGGTGTTCAGGTGCAGCTCGGGGGCCGCGTCGGCTTCGCGCCGCAACCGGGCACCGGCCTCGGCCAGGCGTCGCAGGGGTGCGTCGATGCGCGCCAGCCAGTCTTCGTCCTCCAGCCGGGCGTCGTCGAAGCCGGCCATGTCAGTCCCGGTTGCTGTCCGCGCCGGGCGTGCGCGCTTCGTCGATCAACAGCACCGGAATCCGGTCCCTGACCGGGTAAGCCAAACCGCAATCGGTACCGGTGCAGACCAGTTCGTCCAGGTCATGATCGACTGCGAAGGAGGCGTGACAGTTGGGGCAGGCCAGCACGGCCAGCAGATCAGGCGCCAGTTCGACAGCCATGTTTCCCTCCATTTCGGGCCTTCGCCCCAGTTTCGCCGGTCACTGGCTATCCAATCACGCCCGGATACTCGCCAGCACCTCGTCACGGATCTCGATCATTCGATTGTGCTCGACCGCCTCCACATTGAGCCGCAGCAACGGCTCGGTGTTGGACGGGCGCAGATTGAATCGCCAGTCTGCCCCCGAGACGGTCAATCCGTCGGTGCGATCGACAGTGCCCCGCCCGGCCCACTGGTCGGCCACCTGATCCATCGCCTGCCGGGCGTCGGCAACGGTGCTGTTGAGTTCACCCGAAGCCCGGTAACGCTGGAAGCGGGCGATCAGGTGGGACAACGGTTCGTCGGCCCGGGCCAGCATCGAAATCACATGCAGGGCGGCCAGCATGCCGGTGTCGGCCCCCCAGAAATCGCGGAAGTAGTAGTGCCCGGAGTGTTCCCCACCGAAGATGGCCCGGTGTTCGGCCATCGCGGTCTTGACGTAGGTGTGGCCCACCTTGGAGACCACGATCCGACCGCCCATCTCTTCGACCACCTCGGGCACCGACCGGGAACTGATCGTGTTGCAGACGATCGTCGCGCCGGGTTCGCGGTGCAGCTCTTGCACCGCGATCAGGGCCGTGATCGCGGACGGGTCGACCGCCTCCCCGTGCTCGTCGATGATGAAACAGCGATCGGCGTCGCCGTCGAAAGCCAACCCCAGGTCGGCGCCGTGTTGGCGCACCGCGTCCTGGGCATCGCGCAGGTTCTCCGGCTCCAACGGGTTGGCCGGGTGGTTGGGAAAAGTGCCATCGGGGTCGGTGTAGAGCTCGATCAGATCGAGGTCGAGATCACCGAATACGGCCGGCAGGGTATGCCCGGCCATGCCGTTACCGCCGTCGACCACCACCCGCAACTGTCGGCGCAGGTCCAGCGGCACCAGCGACAACAACCGGTTGGCGTAAGCCTGCAACACATCGGCGTGGCTGCGAATGCCCGGCTCGGCGACCGCGCCGGGAACGCCGCTCATCGCCCGGCGGGCCACGTCGGCGAGCAGCCCGGACGAGATCGGCGCGGCCTGGGCCAAGCACAGTTTCATCCCGTTGTATTCACCCGGGTTGTGGCTGGCGGTCAACATCACCCCCGGCAGGTCGAAGTGACCGGAGGCGAACCAGAGTTGATCAGTGCTGGCCAAGCCGATATCGGTGACATCGAGACCACGCGACAGCGCTCCGGCGATCAGCGCTTCGGCCAGTTCCGGCGACGAGATCCGCATATCGCGGCCCACCACCATCGAGCTGCCGGAGCCGGTTTCCTGCAACACATCGGCCCAGGCGGCCCCGATCGCGAAGGCGCCTTCGGCGTCCCACTGGTCGCCGACGACGCCACGGATGTCGTTCGCTTTGAAGATGGCCGGGTTGATCACAATCGATCAGCGTACTCGTTGTGGGGTGAACCGTCGGCTCAGGCGTCCGGATCGCTGAGCACCCGCAAGTGCCCCCGGCGGCCCAGTTCGATCACCCCGGGATTCGGTTGCGCTTCGATCAGCTGAGCCCGCTCGCCGTAGCCGAAACCGGCCTCGCGCACCGCATTGGCCAAGGCCAGCAGGTCGTCCCCGTCGGCGACGGGTGCACTGTCGGGCATCGGCAGCCGGATCACCTCCCAGCCCCGCGGGGCCGACAGGCCGGCACAGTGCTGCTCGCAGATGTCGTAGGTGCCCGGTTCGGTGCGGTGCGACAGCGGCCCGACGATGGCGGTCGAATCCGCGTAGGCGTAGGTCAGCGTGGCGATGGCGCGCGCCGAGCAGCCCGTCCGAGAGCACTGTCTGATGACCACGGGTGTGACGCTAATCGGCTGCCCCGCCATGGCCGGTTAGGCGCGCCGTCGGGTCTCGGACGTGCCGCACACCATCGCGTCGCCCGGCCACGTAGAGTGCGGATCATGTCTGCTCGTCGTGACCGGCACGGACGTGGGGTGCGCGGGCCGCTCACCCTGCGCAATGGCTACACCGGTCGACCGGTTCGTCCGCCGCACAGCCGCAACCGAGGGGAATGGTTCGCCGAGGCGGTCGCCGGGTCGTTGGCCCGGATTCGGCAGCAGTGCCCCGAAGCCCTGGCCGAGGTTCGAGTGGGGGTCGAGGATGTGCCCGTGCTCACCGATGCCTGGCGGCCCGACCGGGTGCCGCTGGCAGCCGCGGTGGAGGCCGATGAGGACAACCCCGGCCAAGTGGTGGTGTTTCGTCGGCCGCTGGAGCGGCGAGCAGCCAGTCGACAGGGGCTGCGGATCCTGGTGCACCGCACCATCGTGGAACAGTTGGCCGCCTTGACCGGCTTGGACGTGGAGACGATCGATCCGACCATCGCCGAGGACGATGACGACTGACCCGGCTTCAGCCGGCGCGCCGCTTCAGCTTGCGCCGCTCCCGCTCACTGAGTCCACCCCAGATACCGAACCGCTCGTCATGTTCCAAGGCGTACTCCAGGCATTGGGTGCGCACGTCGCAGGATTGGCAGACCTTCTTCGCATCCCGAGTGGAACCACCCTTCTCGGGAAAGAAGGCTTCCGGATCCGTCTGCGCACACAGCGCTTCTTCCTGCCAGGCGAGGAGACCTTCGTCCTCAGCGAGCACCTCCCAGATGTCTTGCATATCTCCCCCTCGACCCGTTGGTACCGAAAACGACACTGATGGAATTACATGCTTGTCGTTACCGGTTCGTCAAGCTCGAGTGTTGTATAGGGGCGCAAATCGGCGCAACTGACCGTCCTGGTAGATACCAGTGGGTAGCCCGGCCGGGTTCGGCGTGTCTACTGGACAACGATCAACCGCCGCCCCCGGCAGACGTGCGGGGACGGCGGTTGAGGTGTTGCGCAGAGTTGTCTCAGCGCTGGTCGGGATGGGGATTGTTGGGATCAACCGGCTGCCACTGATTCTCCGGCTGACCGCCCCACTGATTACTGGGCTGCCCCGGCTGCCCGCCCGGCTGACCGGGCTGCCCCGGAGCCGGACCGGTCGGGATCGGACCGGTGTGCTCGGTGGCGCTCATCGCCGAACCGGCACTCCAGCCCTGCTGCTGACCGGGCTGACCCCACTCGGTGGCCGAGGCGCCACTGGCGGCCTGACCGGCGGACTGCCAGGCACCACCGGAGGCCTGATCGGGCGCCCAGGTGGGTTGCCCGCCGGCCGGCGGGGCCTGCTGGGGCTGACCCGAGCCCTGAGGAACTCCCGGCTGCCCCGGCCCGAAGCCGCCACCCATCTGCCCGGGCGCGCCCCCGTACTGCTGCGGGTGCTGGTAGCTCGGGGCCGGCTTGGTGCCGGTGTACACCAGGAACATCACGATCGCGCACAGCACCGGGATAACCAGGGTCAGGAAGACATCGATCAGGTGATAGAGCAACAAGCCGTCGGGCTCGAAGTCGTGGCCCAGCCCGATCAGCCCGAAAACAAAAGCTGCGGCCACACTCACCGCGGTCACAATCGCCCCGATCAGGGCGATCATGTTGACCCGGGCCGACTTGGGCTCGTGGAGGGCCAAGGACAACACCAGCAGCGTCAACACGACGGTCGCC
>JAUNRO010000297.1 GCA_030544185.1 Propionibacteriaceae bacterium
CCCCGGGCGAGCGCGGCTGCGAGCGCCCCACAGAATGCGTCGCCCGCGCCCGTCGTGTCCCGGACCCGATGGGCCGGCACGTCGTGGGCGGCGTACTCGACCCCGTCCCAGCTCGCCCCATGCGCCCCGAACGTGATGAGCAGCGAGCTCGGAGCCGCACCACTGTCGGCCATCGCCGCGGCCTCGTGCTCGTTGGCGATGAGCGGGTCGGCCAGGGCGATGACATCCGGGGGCAGGGCCGCATAGGGCGCGGTGTTGATGACGACCCGGGCACCCCTGTCGTGGGCCTTCTGGGCGGCCGCGGCGACCACGGGCAGCGGGATCTCGAGCTGCATAAGCAGGACGTCGTCCTCGGTGAGATCGTTGAGGGCGGCCAGGTCCGCTGTGCCCACCCGGCCGTTGGCGCCGGGAATGACGACGATGGTGTTCTCGCCGTCCTGACTCACGACGATGATCGCGTGGCCGGTGGACTCGCCCGCGTCGGTGCGCAGATGCTCGGTGCGGACGCCGTGGCATTCGAGGCGATCCCGATACAGGCGCCCGCCCTCGTCATCGCCGACCCGGCCGACCATGTGCACCTCTGCACCCGACCGGGCGGCGGCCAGGGCCTGGTTGGCGCCCTTGCCGCCCGCATACCGATCCAGGCCGTTGCCGAGGACGGTCTCGCCGGGACGCGGATGGGACTCGACAGAGGTGACGAGGTCGACGTTGAGGGAGCCCAGGACAATTACGCGGCCCATCGTCAGAGCTCACCCCGCAGAGTCCTCAGCCACAGGTCGATGTAGCGTTCGGCGTCCACCTCGAGGCCCACTGCGACGCTCGTGTTCGCCTGGCCGTATGGATCGTGGGCGAGGTCGCCGGTCCAGTCCCTCATGTCGACGACGGTGCGCCCACGCGACCACGTGCCGCCGAGCTCGACGCGCACCGGGTAGGTCCTCGTCGTCAGCCCCTCCGGGTCGATGACCGCGCACACCGCCCCCGCGTCGCCGATCGTGCCGGACTCGGCCTCGAACCGGTCGCACTGGAACAGGATGAGCCGTCCTGCGAGACCCACCGGCCCGGCGGGATCGTGGTCAGCGAGCGCCTGTGCCAGCTCCCGCGTCACTGCAGGGGCATAGAAGACGTCGAGGCCATACATCCGCAGGCTGATGTCGAGGTCGGCGCAGGCGTCGATGACGATCGCAGCGGCCTCAGGGTCGTGGAAGACGTTGAACTCTGCCGAGGCAGTGGCGTTCCCGACATTCGCGGCGCCACCCATGAAGCAGATCTCCTCGATGCCGTCGGCGACGTCCGGGTATGTCCGCAGCAGCAGCGCGATGTTCGTCAGCGGCGCGAGTGGAACAAGAGTGACCTTCTCGCCCTGGGCCGCTACCTCACGAAGGGTGTCCCGGAGCAGCTCGACAGCGTGCCGCTGGTCAGCCTCACGCGGGCTGCGGGGCCACCCCAGGTCCCCCATCCCATCGTCGCCGTGGACGTGCCGGGCGTCGACCGGGTCGGCGAGGAGAGGGCGGGCCGCGCCGGCACCGACCGGCACATCGTCCCGACGCGCTGTGTGCAGCACCGCGAGGGTGTTGCTCACGACCTGCTCCAGCGGGGCATTGCCGCCCACACACGTCACTGCTCGAAGGTCCAGGTCAGGGTGCAGCGCCGCGAGGAGCAGCGCGCAGGCATCATCGATCCCAGTGTCGACGTCGAGGACCACGGGTTTCCTTGCCATGGCGCCACTGTATTGCGGTCCTCGTGTATCAGCAGGAGTGAAGGGACACACGAAACCGACGGCAGTACGACCCGATCGCTACGCGGGCGGAGTTACACGTCGCTCGCGCCCGGATGAGCGGGGGCTGAGGCGATGATCGCGGCGAGCTGGGCCCGATAGGTGTTCTCGATGTAATGGAAGGGGGCCGGCCCCCACTTGTGGGTGGTACTTGCGACGGCCGCTTCCTGCGCGACGCGCGCGACGGTCACGCCCGCACCCTGTGCTGCTGAGAAATAGCGCTGCGCTGCGTCGTTGAAACGGCGTGGACGGTCGCCCAGGTCCTTCCCAGTGTCATCGACCAGCGCCCACGGGGTCGCGTTGAGAACGATCCTCTCCGTGAGCCCATAGCGGCCAGCGGCTGCGAGCAGCTCCTGCAGCCCACGGACCCACAGTCTGTAGTGCTCGTCGGTACCGAAGCGGATGACAGGCCCGAATGGTCCGCGATGGATGCCTTCGGCGACATGGTCACGAATGTGCGTGACCATTCCCCCCGTATGAGCCTTCTTGACTCCGAGCCGTTCATCACATATATCCCAGATGATCAGGTCCGAGCGCGCACGCTGGATCTCGAAACGCAAATTCCCCTCGATGTCGCCGCGGGTCATGCGCCGCTGGAACGAGGAAGCAATCTTTGACAGGTTGTACTCGCTCAGTGTGGCGGGGCGGAACGCGGAGATCAGTGACTGGCGGGCGACATAGCCGGCCATCTCAAGGCCGTGTTCGGCGAACAGGTGCTCGCCATCCCGAGTCACGCAACTGCCGTAGATGAACACCCGTCGCATGGGCAGATGCTACGGGGCGGTGATGCTTGTAGGTGGGTCGGCCTGGACACATCCTTGTGAGCGGGGGCGGCGGAGTGCGGCTCCGCCCGCGCGAGAGTGGACGCAGCCGCCGTGACGACGAACTCCCATGGAATGGCACAGAATCCTCTCTGGGGCACTAGCGTCAAAGGATGAATCGGAACTCAGTTCTCGCCATCGGCGCCGCAACGCTTCTCACTGTCGCGGGCTGCGGCGGACCGGATGCGCCGGGCGGCCCGAAGTCACCGACGCCGCGCTCGCTGACTAGCGCCCCTTCCGGCTCCACCACCCCCCCAGGTGGCCCGCAGACCTCGGCGACATCGCCGGGTGGGGAGGCAACGCATACCGAGACGGAGACCGCGACTTCCTGCGTAGCCGAGACGCTCGCGTCACTGACCGACGACCAGGCCCTCGGGCAGCTGCTCATGATCGGGTTCGACACGAACGCGCCACTCGAGTCACTCGACGGGTATGTGCGAGACCAGCATGTCGGGAACGTCATCTATCTCGGCGGCTGGGAGGGCACGGAGAAGGTTCGGTCTACCTCGGAGCACCTCAGCGGGCTCGTGGGCGTTGAATCGACCGGAGGGGTTGGGCTGATGATCGCCGCCGATCAGGAGGGCGGCGTCGTCCACCAGCTCCGCGGGGACGGGTTCACGCATCCGCCGAGCGCTCTGGAGCAGGCCGCGATAACTCCCGCCGAGCTAACCGCAGCCGCTGAGAGGTGGGGCGCGGAGATGGCCGCCGTGGGAGTCAACGTCAATCTCGCTCCCGTTGCCGACACGGTGCCCGAGGCGATCGGGCGGGCGAACGAGCCGATCGGGCGGTGGGGGCGGCAGTACGGTTCTGATCCGGCGGTCGTCGGTGAGTACGTGCCCGCGTTCCTACGTGGGATGGAGGCTGGGGAGGTCGTCGGGCTCGTCAAGCACTTCCCGGGGCTGGGCCGGGTGACGGGCAACACTGACTTCACCTCCGAAGGCATCGAGGACGACGTGGCCACTGTCGACGACCCGTTCCTCGAGCCCTTCGTCGCCGGCATGGAGGCGGGCGCGGGCATGGTCATGATGTCCTCGGCGGTCTATCCAAACATCGACCCGGACAACCAGGCACTGTACTCCCCGGCCATCGTCACCGACCTGCTCCGGGACCGGCTGGGCTGGGATGGTGTCGTCATCACCGATGACGTCAATGCCGTTTCGCTCCAGGGGATCCCGGCTGGAGAGCGGGCCGTGGGCTTCATCCGGGCTGGGGGTGACATCGTGCTCAATGGCGACCCTGGAGCCAGTACGGAGATGCTCGCCGCCCTTCGGTCGGAGGTCTCTGCCGATGCCGAGTTCGCTGCTCAGGTGGAGGCATCCGTGGAGCGGGTGCTCACGCTCAAGGATGAGATGGGGCTGCTGCATTGCTCGGATGGCTGACGGCTTCTTCGGGAGCATTGTCGGTCCTGCCGTATACCGTGGTCACAGAACCTGATGAGGGGAG
>JAUNRO010000298.1 GCA_030544185.1 Propionibacteriaceae bacterium
CTGCACCTGTTCGGCCGCCGGCACGCGTTCGCCTATCAGCAGGAGGTCGACGGCAACGCCGCACAACGTCATCACGTGCGCTTCTGGCCGGTGCCGCAGGGTTGGATCCTGCCCGGCGGTCATCGCGTCGGCTGGGTCGCGGCGGGCACCTATGACCGCTCGGTCGGCCTCTCCGCCTTCACCGGCAAGGTGACCCACAAGATCGATGCCGATATCGACATTGAGCGGGACTACATCGTCAACACCGTACGCTGGGCCGATCCCGAGGTCGGGGTCCGCGTCATCCGCGACTTCTCCACCGCCTATCACCACCGCAACGGGGGCGGCGATCTGATCCGCACCGACGGGCACCTGCCCATCCTCGATGTGAGCGGTGCGGCGAGCCGGTCGCCGGCCGGGTGGCCGACTGCACCGGCTCCCCGGGAGCACGCGCTGCCACCGGCTCCCCTGCTCGCCGTCAGCGCCCTGTGGCTGCTGCAGGTGGCGGCGCTGGCGCTGGTGTGGGGGCTGGTGCTCCTCGGCCCGCTCGCCGGCGAGCTCTCGGGCGAGGACCTGATCAGCCTCGCCATGCAGAGCACGGTGGCAGGGGCGGGGGCCGTCCTGTGCCTCTGCACGATCGCGCGGTTCCGTTGGGCGCGGCTGTTGCTCATGCTGCTGTGTGCCGGTCAGACAATCGAGGCCCTGGCCACCACCGTCAACGATCTGTCGGCATCCACCCTGGTCAGTTGCAGCATCTCGTTGCTCGTGCTGCTCGCGATCTCATCGGATCAGGTCCGCACCTGGGTGTCTCGTGGCCGCCGCGATCCCAGGATCGCGCTGCCCTGACCGCGGCTCCGCTGCTGTGGTGCCGCTCGCCGCCACCGCTGGGCTCCCCGCCAGCGTCGATGTGCTCCGCCTCAGGCGTCGATATGTTCTGCGTCGATGGCATAGGCCCCGTCGACGATGAACTCCTTGCGCGGCGCGACATCGTTGCCCATCAGCATCTCGAACGTGGCCTCGGCGATCGCTGCATCGTCGACGGTCATGCGCCGCAGGGTGCGGTGCCGGGGCGCCATCGTGGTCTCCTTGAGCTGGTCGGCGTCCATCTCACCCAGCCCCTTGTAGCGCTGCGGTTCCTTGAAGGTGATGCCCCGCTTGGTCAGCTCGGCGGCCTTGCGCTGATATTCCATGTCGGAGAAGGTGTAGAGATATTTCTCCTGCCCCTTCTTCGGGTTGGAGATCTCGAATCGGTGCAGCGGCGGAACTGCGGTATAGACCCGGCCCGCCTCCAGCAACGGCCGCATATAGCGGAAGAACAGCGTCGCGAGCAGGCAGCGGATATGGGCGCCGTCGGAATCGGCGTCGGCCATGAAGATGACCTTCCCATAGCGCGCGGCGTCGAGGTCGAACGTCCGGCCGGAGCCGGCGCCGACGACCTGGATGATCGACGCGCACTCGACGTTCTTGAGCATGTCGCCCACCGACGCCTTCTGCACGTTGAGGATCTTGCCCCGGATCGGCAGCAGTGCCTGGAACTCCGAGTCCCGCGCGCGCTGGGCCGTGCCGAGGGCGGAGTCGCCCTCGACGATGAACAGCTCGCACTTCTCCACGTCGTTGGAGCGGCAGTCCTTCAGTTTGGGGGGCAGGGTCGAGGATTCGAGCGCGGTCTTGCGCCGCTGCGCCTCCTTGTGGGCCCGGGCGGCGACGCGCGTACGCGAGGCCGCGACGACCTTCTCGAGCACGGTCCGCGCCTGTTGGCGCACGGCGGGTTTGGTGGAAGTGAGGAACTCGCCCAGCTCGGCCTCGACGATGCGCGCCACCAGACGACTCACCGCAGGCGTACCCAGCACCTCCTTCGTCTGCCCCTCGAACTGGGGTTCGGCCAGGCGCACGGTGACGACCGAGGTCAGGCCCTCGAGCGCGTCGTCGCGAGTGATGTCGTCGCCGTTCTTGAGCAGCCGCGTGCCCTCGAGCGCCCGCGTGACGGCGCGGGTGAGCGCACGCTCGTAGCCCTGCACGTGAGTGCCGCCCTTGGGGGTGGCGATGATGTTGACGAACGAGCGCGTGGTCGTCTCATAGCCGGTCCCCCACCGCAGCGCGATGTCGACCTCCAGGTCGCGCTCGACATCGCTCGGGGTCAGCGACCCGGTGGCATCGTCCAGCATCGGCACGGTCTCGGTGAACCGGTCGGTGCCCTGCAGCCGGATCACCTCGGTGACGGGCTGATCGGCGGCGAGGAACTCGCAGAACTCCGAGATGCCGCCGTCGTGACGGTGGACCTCCTCCACGACCTCCTCGCGCCGCTCGTCGCGTACGCGGATCGTCAGCCCCGGGACCAGGAAGCTCGTCTGCCGGGCGCGGGCGGTCAGCGCCTCCAGGCTCAGCTCGGCATCGGCGAGGAAGATCTGGCGGTCGGGCCAATACCGTACGCGCGTGCCGGTGACCCCGCGCTTCACCCGGCGCAGCTTGGTGAGTGCGCCCCCAGGGGTGAACGGCGCGTCGGGCCCGTCGCCGGCGAAGGTGCCGGGGATGCCGTGGCGGAAAGACATCCCCCAGGTGGCCTGGTCGCGGTCGATCTCGACATCAAGGCGGGCGGACAGGGCGTTCACGACCGAGGCGCCGACGCCGTGCAGGCCGCCGGTGGCGTTGTAGGATCCGGCGCCGAACTTGCCGCCCGCGTGGAGCTTGGTGAAGACGACCTCGACGCCCGACAGGCCGGTGCGCGGCTCGATGCCGACCGGGATGCCCCGGGCGGTGTCGCGCACCACGACCGAACCATCACTGCCCAGGACCACATCGATCTCGGTGCCGAATCCGCCGAGCGCCTCATCCACGGCGTTGTCGATGATCTCCCAGACACAGTGCATGAGGCCTTTGGTGTCGGTCGACCCGATATACATCGCCGGGCGTTTGCGAACGGCCTCGAGACCCTCGAGAACGAGCAGATGGCGAGCTTCGTAGTCATGGCCCTGCGACTGCTTCTTTGTGGTGCGGGAGGATACGGATTCTGGCACCCGGCGAGCCTACGTGAGCGGCCCGGATTTGCCGTTGCGTCCGCGCCGCGGGCGGGGCGGTTTGCGGTCTGCAGATCGTAGTTGCCGAATGCACACAGGATCCTCCCAGGATCGGCTAGCCTTGCCAATCCGGCGACCCGCACCACGACCGGAACCCAAACTGCTGGACTTTCGTCGTTCGGCTTGTACGCTCAATGCAAGCTCCGGCCACACACCGGGGAACAAATCCCCCGATTCGCCTGTTGCAGAGGGTGAAGAAGGAGAAAGGGAGGCCACCGTGACCACCACCGTGATCGACAACAGTCTGAGCGCCGCCGACCGCTGTGACCGCTGCGGTGCCCAGGCATATGTGCGAGTGACGCTCGAGAGTGGCTTCGACCTGCTGTTCTGCAATCACCACTCCAAGCAGCACTCGGACAAGCTGCGCCAGGTCGCGCTGGATATCCACGACGAATCGGCGAGACTCAGCTGAAATGAGCTTCACGTGGCCCCGCACCCCGCTTGGGTGCGGGGCCTTCTTGTTTGTCGGCCGACCACCCCGGGGTAGTAAATATCAACAAAGGGACTAGTCTTCTCAGGGAGTCCTTGGCCAACGGCGGCCGGGGCAACCTCGAAAGGTGATGCGATGCAGAACTTCACGCCGGACGATCTCCACCGCGCCACTGTCTTCGACCGGGACGGTCAGAAGGTGGGCAGGGTTCAGCAGGTATATCTTGACGATCACAGCGGTCGCCCCTCCTGGGTCACCGTGAACACGGGCTTCTTCGGGACCAACGAGAGCCTGATCCCGCTGGACGGTGCACAGATCAACGACGATGCCCTCAAGGTCCCATTCGACAAGCAGGCCATCAGGGATGCGCCGAACTACGACCCCGGGCACCATCTCGATGAGAACGACGAGAACGACCTCTACAACTACTACGGCATCGACGGCGGCGCCGGGTATGCCGATGACGCCAGCCGCGCCGACCGGGTGGACCGTGACCGCGACGGTGTCCGCGATGACCTCGACCGCGACCGGCTCGGTGACGACCGCGTGGGCG
>JAUNRO010000299.1 GCA_030544185.1 Propionibacteriaceae bacterium
CCGCTCGGCCCGCAACGATTCGGGTCCGGTCACGAGCACCACGCGGCCGAACGGGTTCGCTGGGGCTGCCATGGCCCCAGCATGCCATCGCCGGCCGACAGTGATCACGCGCTCCGCGACGTCCGGCGCCGGCGGGATCGTTGCGCACAACGGAACACCGGGAACAACAACGGCGGCGACGGCGTTGGCTCGAAGTGGGTCCAGATCGCCGATCCACAGCTGTCCGAAGGAGCCTGCCCATGACTTCTCTGCCCCGTCTCGATGCCGCGGGAGAACAGCTGCGCCTGCTGCACGTGCACGCCCATCCCGACGATGAGTCGAGCAAGGGTGCCGCGACGACGGCCCGCTATGTCGCCGAGGGGGTCCGCGTGGTCGTGGCGACGTGCACCGGGGGCGAGCTGGGCTCGATCCTCAATCCCGCCATGGACCGGCCCGACATCATCGCCAATCTCCCCCAGGTGCGCCGCCGCGAGATGGATCGCGCGCGCCAGATCCTCGGCGTCGAGCAGGTCTGGCTCGGCTATCAGGATTCCGGTCTCCCCGAGGGCGATCCGCTGCCCCCGCTGCCGGCGGGCTGCTTCGCGCTGCAGGACCCCGAGGAGGCCGCGGCGCCACTGGTCGAGCTGATCCGGGAGCTCAAGCCCCACGTGGTGACGACCTATGACGAGTTCGGCGGCTATCCCCACCCCGACCACATCATGTGCCACAAGGTGACGATGGCCGCGGTCCGCCAGGCCGCCGATCCGAGCGTACGCCCCGATCTCGGCCCCGTCTGGGACGTGCCGAAGGTCTATTATCAGGCCACGCTGAACCAGCCGCGGATGGTCGCCCTGCACGAGGCGATGCTGGCGCGGGGGCTCGAGTCGCCCTATGCGGAGCGGCTGGCGAACTGGAGCGACGAGGGCCGTGCCCCGGCGTCGCGGATCACCACGTCGATCCCGTGCGGTGAGTGGTTCCACGTCCGCGACCAGGCGCTGCTGGCCCATGCCACCCAGGTCGACCCCAACGGGGCCTGGTTCACCGTGCCGCTGGAGGTGCAGCGCGAGGTGTGGCCGACCGAGGAGTTCGAGCTGGTGATCGATCGCGCCGGCGCACGCCTGCCGGAGACCGATCTCTTCGCCGGCATCGCCGTCGCTGAACGCCGGGCCGCCTGAACACGCCCCTTCGCACAGCACCCTGACCATTGGACACGGGTGCCGCCCGCCCACCGCGTGCGCTACGTTGGCGTTAGCTAAGATTTTCTCATCCGGACCGTTGGATCCGGATCGCGGGGCGACGCGGAGGACGGCTCATGGAGTTCACACCGACCGAGGTTGACGGTTGCTGGATCATCGACCTCCAACCGTTCACCGATGAACGGGGCTTCTTCGCCCGGACGTTCGATCCCACCGAGATGGCCGCGCACGGCATCGACACCGCCGTCGCCCAGACCAGCATCGCGGTCAACGACCGCGCGGGCACGCTGCGCGGCATGCATCTGCAGATCGAGCCCCATGCCGAGGGCAAGCTCGTGCGGTGCACGCGCGGCACGATCGTCGACGCCTGCATCGACCTGCGTGGCGAGAGCCCTACGTTCCGCAGGTCCGTGCTGGTCGAGCTGAGCGCAGAAAACCGCCGCGCGCTGTGGATCCCGCCCTATTGCGCGCACGGCTATCTCACTCTCACCGACGACACTGAGGTGAGCTATCAGATGTCGGGACCGTACGCCCCGGCGGCCGCGCGCGGCGTCCGCTATGACGATCCCGCCCTCGGCCTGGAGTGGCCGGCCGAGGTCACGGTCATCAACGAACGGGACCGCAACTGGCCCGACTGGGACGGGACCCCGCTGCGATGACCGGCCTGGGCACGGTCTCGGGCGTACGCCGATGAGCGGCACCGTGGTGCGACGGGCGCACGACTTCTGCGTGATCGGCGCCGGCATCGTCGGCCTCGCCACCGCGCTGACGCTCCTGGAGCGGCGGCCGGGCGCCGACATCCTCATCATCGACAAGGAGCCGGAGGTGGCCGTCCACCAGACCGGCCACAACAGCGGTGTCATCCACGCGGGGATCTATTACACCCCCGGGAGTCACAAGGCGCTCATGTGCAAGCAGGGCGCGCAGTGGACACGGGACTTCTGCGATGCCCACGCCATCCCCTATCGCAACACCGGGAAGCTGATCGTCGCGACCACCGGCGCGGAGCAGGAGCGGATGGCGCTGTTGCACGAGCGAGCGCTTGCCAACGAACTCGATGTGGACCTCATCGGCGCCGCGGAATTGCGTGAGCGCGAGCCCAACATCGTCGGCGCCGGCGCGATCGCGCTGAAAACCACGGGCATCGTCGACTTCGCCCGCGTGTGCCGAGCCATGGCCGACGACATCCGGGCTCAAGGCGGCACGATTGAGCTGTCCTCCCGCGTCGTCGGGATCCACGAGTCGCTGAGCGAGGTCGGGATCGACTACGAGCGCGACGGGGCGCAGACCCGGGCTTACGCAAAGCAGCTCGTCGTCTGCGGCGGCATCCAGTCCGACCGCCTTGCGCGGCTGGCGGGGCTGCCGGTGGATTTCGCGATGGTGCCGTTCCGCGGGGAGTACTACCGGCTGGCACCGCAGTTCAACAATGTCGTCGAGACGCTCATCTATCCGGTCCCGGATCCGTCGATGCCGTTCCTCGGCGTGCATCTGACGCTGATGATGGCCGGCGGGGTCACCGTCGGCCCGAATGCGGTGCTGGGGTTCGCCCGGGAGGGTTATCCGAAGTTCTCGGTGAACCCGCGGGATCTCGCTGCGATCGTGGGTTTCGGGGGGTTCTGGAGGCTCGCGAAAGGGCTGGTGCGCACGGGTGTTCCGGAGATGTGGGATTCGATCTATAAACCAGGCTATCTGAAGCGCGTGCAGAAGTATTGCCCGCAGCTCACCGCCGCCGATCTCCGGCCCTATCCGGCGGGAATCCGGGCCCAGGCGGTGCACCGGAACGGGACGTTGATCGAGGATTTCCATTTCCTCACCACCGATCGGATGCTGCACGTGGTCAATGCGCCGTCGCCGGCTGCGACGTCCGCGATGCCCATCGCCGCCCACCTCGCGGATCAGGTGCTGGCAAAGGCATAATCGGCGCCATGAGCGCGCCCAAGACTGACGCCCCTGCCGCCGACGTTCCCGCCTGGGTCTCCCGCTATCAGCCGGGAGTTCCCGCCGAGATCGAGTTGCCCACCGAGTCCCTGTTTGATCTGCTGGTGCGCTCGGTCGCCGAGGCCGGCCAGTCGACGGCGCTGACGTTCTTCGGGCGGAGGACGACCTACGCCGAGTTGGGCGCCCAGGTGCTGCGCGCTGCCGAGGGGTTGCGCCGGCTGGGCGTACGCCAGGGTGACCGGGTGGGGATCATGCTGCCGAACTGCCCGCAGCACGTGGTCGCGTTCTATGCGGCGCTGCGGCTCGGCGCGATCGTGGTGGAGCACAATCCGCTGTCGACGTCGGCGGAGCTGGCGGGCGTATTCGCTGATCACGGGGCCACGGTGGCGATCGCGTGGGACGTGGCGGTGCCCAAGCTCCAGGCGTTCACAGACCGGGGTGCGGGCGAGGATGGGGCCGACGGACCGCAGCTGAAACACATCGTCGCGGTGAACCTGCTGGAGGAGTTCCCGCTGACGTTGCAGCTCGCGCTGCGCCTGCCGATCAAGAAATCGCGGGAGACCCGGGCAGGCCTGACCGCGTCGACCACCGGGACGCTGCCCTGGAAGCACCTGCTGGCGGCGCCGGCGATCGATCCCGGAGTGCCGCGGCCGACGGTGGATGACGTGGCGGTCATTCAATACACCTCGGGGACCACGGGGCAGCCCAAGGGCGCGATCCTGACACATTTCAATCTGTATTCGAACGCGTTGCAGGGTGCGGCGTGGATGAAGGATGCGGAATATCGCAAGGAGGTGTTCTTCGCGGTCCTGCCGATGTTCCATGCGTTCGGGATGACGCTCTATCTGACCTATGGCGTGCTGCGACAGGCCAATATCGTGCTGTTCCCGAAGTTCGACGTGGACATG
>JAUNRO010000300.1 GCA_030544185.1 Propionibacteriaceae bacterium
CTACGGGGTGCCGGGGCGGTGCGAGCCGGTCGACATGGTCACCGGGCCGGGCAATATCTATGTCGTGGCCGCGAAGCGGCTGCTCAAGGGCCGGATCGGCATCGATTCCGAGGCCGGCCCGACCGAGATCGCGATCCTGGCCGACGACTCGGCGCAGCCTGCGCATGTCGCCGCCGATCTCATCTCCCAGGCCGAGCACGATCCGCTTGCCGGTTCGGTGCTGGTGACCGACTCCCCGGAGCTCGCCGAGGCCGTGGCGGCGGCCCTGGTGCCGCAGATCGGGCGTACGCGCCATCAGGAGCGCATCCGCACGGCCCTCACCGGGGAACAGTCGGGCGTGGTGCTGGTCGACGACGTGGCGCAGGGGCTCGCGGTTGTGGACGCCTATGGTGCGGAGCATCTGGAGATCCACACCCGCAATGCCGCCGAGGTCGCCCACCGGGTGACGAACGCCGGCGCGATCTTCATCGGCAGCTATGCACCGGTGTCACTGGGCGACTATTGCGCAGGTTCGACCCATGTGCTGCCGACGGCAGGAGCGGCCGCACATTCCTCCGGACTGACCGTGCAGTCGTTTCTGCGCCACGTGCATCTGATCGACTATTCCGAACAGGCCCTCGCGGACGTGCGGGAGACAGTGGAGATCTTTGCGGCTGCAGAGGACCTGCCGGCCCACGGCGCCGCGGTAACGGTGCGCTTCAGCAACGATTCCGGCCTGTGATCCACCCGTTCGAAGCCCTGAGAGGACACCGGTGACAACCCGATCGGTCGGCCTGGCCGACCTGCCGCTGCGGCCCGAGCTCGTGGGGGAGGAGCCTTATGGCGCTCCCCAGCTCGCTGTGCCCGTGCAGCTCAACGTCAACGAGAATCCCTATCCGCCCAGCGACCGGGTGCGTGCCGAGATGGCGGAAGCCACCGCGGCGGCCGCCGGGATGATGAACCGCTATCCGGATCGCGAGGCCCACGACCTGCGGACGCGGCTGGCGCGCTATCTCGGCCACGACCTGACCACCGACCACATCTGGGCGGCGAACGGCTCCAACGAGGTGATGACCCACATCCTCCAGGCCTTCGCCGGGCCGGGGCGCAGCCTGTTGACGTTCGGGCCGACCTATTCGATGTATCCGGAGTATGCCCGCAACACCCATACCCGGTTCGTGGTGGAGCCACGGGCGGGGGACTTCACGCTCGATCCGGACCTGGCCGCGGCGGCGGTGCGGCGCCACGAGCCCGACGTGGTGGTGCTGACGACGCCGAACAACCCCACTGGCACGATCACGGGCCTGGACACGATCCGCGCGTTGCTGGAGGTGGCGCCGGGGATGGTGGTCGTCGACGAGGCATATCAGGAGTTCGTGACCCCCGGGCAGCCAAGCGCGCTCGTGCTGTTGCCCGAGCATCCCCGCCTGGTGGTCACCCGGACCATGAGCAAGGCCTTTGCGTTCGCCGGTGGCCGGGTCGGTTATCTGGCGGCCGCGCCCGCGGTGGTGGATGCCTGCCGGATCGTCCGGCTGCCCTATCACCTGTCGGCGATCACGCAGGCCGTGGCGTCGGTAGCCCTCGACAATGCCCCGGAAATGATGGCGCATGTCGCCCAGCTGCGCCAGGCGCGCGATGATCTGGTTGGGTGGCTTGTGGAACAAGGGCTGCCGGTGGTGCCCACACAGGCCAACTTCGTGTTGTTCGGCGCTTTCTCCGACCGGCGGGCCGTGTGGCAACAACTGCTGGACAACGGCGTGCTGATCCGGGAGACAGGGCCGGCGGGGATGCTCCGCGTCTCCGCGGGCACCCCACCGGAGATGACGGCGTTCAAGGAATCCCTGCGACGCATCCTGGACCGTGAGGAGACGAACTGATGGCGAACCCCACCCGCACTGCGACGGTCGAGCGAGGCACCTCCGAGTCTTCCGTCCGCGTCCGGGTCGACCTCGACGGCAGCGGCGAGGCCACGGTCAGCACCGGCGTCGGCTTCTATGACCACATGCTCACCTCGCTGAGCAAGCACTCGCTCATTGATCTCGAGATCGAGGCCTCCGGCGACGTCTGGATCGATGCCCATCACGTGGTGGAGGACACGGCCATTGTCCTGGGTCAGGCGCTGCGGGAAGCGCTGGGCGACAAGCGGGGGATCCGTCGGTTCGGAGACGCGCTCGTGCCACTCGATGAGGCACTCGCCCAGTGCGTGGTCGATATCGCGGGGCGGCCCTATTGCGTTCACACCGGTGAGCCGGAGGGACAGCAGTACGCCCTCATCGGCGGTGGGCCCTGGCCGGATGGACGTCCCGGCACCCCCTATGTCGGGTCGATGACCCGGCATATCGTGGAGACGCTCGCGTTGAACGCGGGGATCTGCGTGCATCTGACCCTGGTGGCAGGCCGCGACCCGCACCACATCGTGGAAGCCCAGATCAAAGCACTGGCCCGCGCGCTGCGGACCGCCGTCGAGCCGGATGTCCGGCTGGCCGGCATCGTGCCGAGCACCAAGGGCGCCCTGTGACTCCGCGCGTCGTCGTGCTCGATTATGGTTCCGGAAATTTGCGTTCGGCCTGCCGGGCACTTGATCGTGCGGGCGCGCGGGTCGTGCTGTCGGCCGATCCGGGCGAGGCCGTTCGTGCCGATGGCCTGGTGGTCCCGGGGGTGGGCGCCTATGCGGCCTGCATGGCTGGCCTGGCCCGCACCGGCGGGGTGGACGCGATTCGCGAGCGGGTGGACGCGGGGCGCCCGCTGCTGGGCATCTGTGTCGGTTTCCAGATTCTGTTCGAGCACGGCGTCGAGCACGGAGTCGACTCGGCGGGGTGCGGGGTGCTGCCGGGAACGGTGGAGCGGCTCGCTGCCCGACGCCTGCCCCACATGGGCTGGAACAGGGTTGACCCGCCGCAGGACAGTTCGTTGTTCGACCGGGTGGCTGACGAATGGTTCTATTTCGTGCACTCCTATGGAGTCCGTCGGAGCACGGCCGAGGGTGCTGCTTGGTGTGTTCACGAAAGGAACGGCTTTCTTGCAGCGGTCGAATCCGACATAGTGAGTGGTACCCAGTTCCATCCTGAGAAATCGGGTGCCGCCGGGGGGCGGTTATTGACCAACTGGGTCTCGGGAGTGATGTGCTGATTTCCGCAGATGTGGGGTCGATGAAGCGTTTGTCCTGAGAAGCTATTAGAATCTCTCTGAAAGCGCTGGGGGGCGGCTAAAGGTTGGGGACTTGAGAGGAGTGCGGTGAAGGGTGAGACCGGTCGCGCGCCGTTGACTGGGCTGGCGACATGGGTTGTCTCGGGCAGCGTTGCACTCGTCCTGTTGATGGGCGGGGGAGCTGCCTATCTGAGCGGTGACAAGTTCATCGAGGCGAGCAACCCCAACGCCAATCGCACAGTCGCGCCTCCCAATGCGACGCGCGCGCCAGACCCCGAGCCTTCGGCCAGCCAGGAAGCGGGCGGGTCGGGGAGTTCGGTGACCGATCCGGTCACCGACCCGGGCACAGCCGGTGGGTCGCCCGACGCCACCGATCCCCGCGACCCCGTTCGTCCTCCCTTGATCGACGCAGGCCGCGACCCCCGTGATTCGGTCCCCGGTGAGTCGGAGAGCCCCGCGCCTGGAGGCCTTCCCGCAGGCACCGAGCCTCCCGCAACGACAGCACCCGGGCCGAGGCCCGGCGAAGCAGCGCCCCAGGCGCTCCCCACCAGTGACTCCGCGCCGGGGGTCCCGGACCGGCGCGGGCCCAGGCCTTCCGGGCCTCGACCGGACGAGCCGGCGCCGGCACCGCAACAGCCGGCGGATCCGGAAGCGCCGGGTTCCGTCACCAGGCCCACGGTGTCGGTCGGGCCCGGCCCGAGGCCGACCGCTCCGGCTGATCCCGACCCGAGACCCACGACGCGGCCCACCACCCGCCCGTCAACGGAGCCCGGTCGGCCGACCCCGACGCGCACCATCCCCAACGGTGAGGGGCCGGGAGTGGCCACGCCGACGACACGGCCGACGACCGTGCGTCCGGATCCCCGACCCACCACGACGGCTCCGGTC
>JAUNRO010000301.1 GCA_030544185.1 Propionibacteriaceae bacterium
CTAGCGAGGGATGACCGACTCGCGCTCCGTGGCGCGCGTTCCGTCCAGCTCGGCGGTCTGGCGGCGCAGGTCCGGCATGCCGGCCACGAAGCGGACGTCGATACCTGCCCGCTCGAGGCAGGCCTCGCGCAGCTGGCGCATGAAGTAATCAGTTCCCGCGTGCTGGGGTGGGAGGGCTTGGGCTCGCACGGTGCTCCTGAGGGTCCGGGCATCGATAGATGCTCTCTCTTGCCTAAGAAGCTAGCCCCAATTTGCATTCAGGGCTTCCTCAGGGAGGGCGGAAACTTCCGGACAGTCGTCCAAGTATCCATTTGTTGTCCCCCTCCGTCCATCCCCCTCGGGAAAACCGGCACGCGGCAGAATGGGTGTCATGATTGGCCGGCTTCACCATATTGTCTTATCCAGCAGGGATCCTCGGCAAACCGCACTCTTCTGGTGCCGGATCCTGGGGCTGACGATCGTGTCGACGTCGCCGGAACAGGTCGTGATCGCCGCCAACGAGGCTGCCCCGGGCCTCGTGTTCCGTCAGCTGACCCCGCAGGAGCTCGCCGAGCGACCCGATCGGCCCGGTTGGGACGGGCGTTCTGACGGTCCTGTGCTGCAGGTCCTCGTCAACGACCTCGCGGCCGCCATCGATGAGGTCTGGCGCGCCGGCTGTCATCCGATCGCCGGCCGGGAGGAACTGTTCGCCGATCCGGACGGCAACCGGTTCGAGCTCGTCCAGCGGCTGATCCCGCCGGCCCCGGAGCCGAGGACCTGGCGCCGGTTCGTGGCCATCGGCGACTCGACCACCGAGGGCATGGTGGACTCCGATGGCAATGGCCAGTGGATCGGCTGGGCCGACCGGCTCGCGGCCCACATTGCGACGCACCAGCCCGTGCCCCTGGCGTACGCCAATCTCGCCATCAGCGGCTATCGCATGCACGACATCCGAACCCAGCAGTTCGATGCGGCGCTTGCGATGGAGCCCGACCTGCTGAGCATCGTCGGCGGCGTCAACGACGTGATCTCGCTGCGGCCCGACTTCGAGCAGATGGCCGCGGACTTCGACATCATGTTCGCCCGCGCCCGGGCCCGCGGAATCCACGTGATCACCTTCACGAACCCCGACATCTCGCGCGCGAACCCACTCGCCACGGTGGTCCGTGAGCGGCTGCTGACCCTCAACGGGATCGTGCGCCGGCTGGCCCGCGAACACGATGTGGCGTTCGTCGACTTCGAGCACGTGCCGGTGGCTTCGGACCCCCGGCTCTACAGTGAGGATCGCCTGCACATCAACAGCATCGGCCACGTCCGCGTCGCGGCCGGGATGGCGTGGCTCCTCGGCCTGCCCGGCTTCGACCGCAGCTGGACCATTGAGCTCGACGATCAGCCCGGTGAGCTCCCGGAAGGCGCCACGGATCATCCCCGCAGCGGCGCCCGGTCACACCTCGATTGGGCCCGCCGGCACTTCGGCCCCTGGGTGGTCGCCGGCCTGCGCGGCAAGGAATACAGCCAGGGCAAGGAATGCAAACGCCCCACGCTGACAGACGTCGAGGTCCGCCGGGATCCCGGCTGAGCCCGAGCAGCATCGTCGCGAACCGCCGACCCCGGCGTACGCCCGATCAGCCCTCGCCCGCGAAACCCGCGTGGATGCCGCCGACGCGGCCCTGATCGTCGAAACCGACCCGCACATTGCCCTCGGGAAAGCCGATGTTGAGGGCGGTGAAGTTGGGCTCCCAGCCATAGGGCAGGTTCCGCGCCTGCGCATAGCCCTGGGTCGCGCGCCGGTGATCGTGCACCCACCCGGGCGCGCTGATCGCGCTGGTCAGGATCCGGGGGAACGTCAGCCCGCTGGGCCGCGGCGGGGTGAAGCCGGCCGCATCGACCAGCATCACCAGGCGAATCCCGTCGCCGGTGATGATGTGGGCGGTCGGGATGCCGATGATGCGGCATGACACCGCGGCCATCGTGACGGCGAAGGTCGCGAGGCGCTCGCTGTCCTGGTCGTCCTCGGGGATCACGACTTCCCCGGTCGTCAGCTCCAGGACTCCGCGCGCCTCGCCGAAGTCGCGCACGCGCTGGGCCATGCGCGCCACCGGCATGTCCTTCACGTGCTCGTTCGCCCAGGCCCACATTGCGGAGCGGGGCTGGGATGCCACCGAGCCGAGCAGGTGGATCGGCGCGACAACCTCGTCCCGCTTGTGCAGCTTGGGTCGGAAGGTGATCTGCTGTTTCGCGAGATCCACCGAGATGTCGTCGGCGCCACCGCCGGTCTGCTCGGTGATCCAGTCGACGAACGCGCTGTGGTCCTCTACATACACCAGGATCGAGTCGTCCATCACGTCGGCAAAGCTGAGTCCGGTCACGGTCCTGAGTCTATGGGTACGCCCCCGCCGGCCGCGGCGGCTATGGGGACGCCCCGCGGGTCGCGTGGTCGGTTGGTCTCGGCGGGGGGAGTACGCCCCAGCGGGCGCGGGCGGGCTCAGCGCCGCTGGCGGCGGTCGGGCAGCTGAGTCCTGGCATAGCGCCCGACGGTCAGGGTGTCCCAGCCATCGAAGGCTGCGCCGACGCCTCCACCGAGGACGGGCACGCGCTTGGTCATGGCCACGACGACGCGCTTGCCGGTGATGCGGGCGAGCAGGTCGGCGGCGACGCGATCGGAGATCTTCTGGTCGAGAGCTGCGTCGAACACGGGGGCGGTGGCGACGACCAGCGGGGAGTGGGGGAGCCCGGCCTCGCCGAGGGTCTTCTCCAGGTCATCGCCCACGAGGCACATGGCGATGGCGGTCCGCACGCGGGGGTCGTCGATGTCATAGCCGCGCAGGTGGGCGATGGTGGCGACGAGGCGGGCCTGGAGCACCGCGACACCGGCGATGTTCGCCGGCATCGCCACCAGCGTGGTGATCACGCCGCCGATATTGGTCACGAAGCCCTGCGCTCCGGCGAGAGTCACGTGCAGGTTGATCAGGGACTCGATCGCGGTCTCGGCGTCCTGATGCTTGCGCAGCTGGTTGGCCGCGGACTCCTTCGCCGGTGGCAGCGGCTGATAACCATCGATCGCCATCGTCAGCACCCGACGGAGCAGATTCCCCGCAGCATTGGGGACCTTGCCCAGCGGGACGAGGCCGCCGAACGCGTTTCCGTTGGGGTTGGCCATGGTGTGCTTCTCCTCGACATCGAGCCGGTGAACCGAATCACCGCGCAGCTGCGGGCGTGCGCGCCGCGCGTCCAAATCTACGCAGTCGCCGAAGCAGATCGATATCGGCATCGTCCCGGATTGGTCCCGGAGCGGTGTCGGGCCGGCCTGTCAGACTGGCCTCGTGGTGACCTTCGAGGATCCGTCGACCTGGCCGCGGCTCGATACCGTCTCCGGCAGCTTCGGGATGACGCCGCAGTTGCTGCTGCATGCCTATCGGCATGGGCTGTTCCCCATGCCGATCGGTCACGGGATCATCGCGTGGTTCTCGCCGATGCGACGCGGGATCCTGCCCCTCGACGGGTTCCGGGTCAGCCGCTCGCTGCGCAAGAGCGCAAAACGGTTCACGGTCACCGTCGACCGCGCATTCGATCAGGTCCTCGCCCGGTGCGCGGACCCGACCCGCCAGCACGGGTGGATCAATGAGGTGATCGTGCAACACTACACCGAGTTGCACGAGCGGGGGGTCGTCCACTCGGTCGAGACCTGGGATGGCGCGGGCCGGCTCTGCGGCGGGCTCTATGGCGTCAGCCTCGGCGGGCTGTTCGCCGGTGAGTCGATGTTCCACGACCCGGTGCACGGTCGCGACGCCTCCAAGGTCGCGCTCCTCGGGCTGGTGGATGTGCTGACCGGTGACGGCGTGCCCGGCCGTCTGCTCGACGTCCAGTGGCAGACTCCCCACCTGGCCAGCCTCGGTGTGATCGAGGTGCCCCGCGCCCGCTATCTGGAGCTCCTGGGCCACGCGCGGGAGCTGCCCGCCCCGGACTGGTCCGCGGCCGAGGCGCTCCTGTCCGGTGGCCTTCGTCCGGCCCCCTCATGACAGGCCCCCT